>JBFYZE010000294.1:0-2985 GCA_041309665.1 Gemmatimonadales bacterium
CGGAGGGGTGCACGACCGGCGCCGGCTCCTCCGGGCCCCGGGGCAGCCTCACGGCATCCCAGGGCGGCTTAACGGCACCCCCGGGGGGCGCGTCACCTTTCATGTGTCCTGAGTCCCACGAGCACGGGAGCCGTCCATGCAGCGCCTTCGCAGCCTCGCCCTGAACCCGGACGGGTTCGCCTTCGACCCCACGACCGGGGAGAGCTTCACCCTGAATGCGACCGGGCTCACCGTGGTAGAGGGGCTCCGTGAAGGGCTCTCACCCGAGCAACTCACCGCCCGCCTGGTGGAGCGCTTCGAGGTCTCGCCCCTGGACGCGTCCCGGGACGTGGACGACTTCCTGGACCACCTGCACTCCTTCCGGCTCCTGTGAGCCCCGCACCGCATGGGCGCGCCTTCCGCGGCCGCGGCCGACTGAGACCGTCATGAAGAAGCAACTCACCATCGGCGTGTCCGGGATCAACGCCGTGGACAACCCCGGGCCCGGGATCGGGGTGGCGCGGAGCCTGCGCGAGGCCGAGGACCTGGACGTGCGCATCATCGGGCTCTCGTACGACGCCATGGAGCCGGGGATCTACATGGACTGGGTGGTGGACGATGCGTTCATGCTTCCCTACCCGTCGTCGGGGCACGATGCGTACCGCGAACGCCTCAGCTACGTCCAGGAGAAGACGGGGATGGACTTCATCATCCCCACCCTGGACACCGAGATGCCCTTCTACATGAAGTACCACCGCGAGCTGGCCGCGCAGGGCATCGGCACCTTCGTGCCCACGCCCGAGCAGTACCGGCTGAGGGGGAAGGATCGCCTGGGCGAGCTGGCCAAGGCGCTGGACCTGCAGCTCCCCCGCACCGAGGTGGTGTCGTCCTTGGACGACCTGGAGCGCGCCGTGGACGACATCGGCACCCCGGTCATGGTGAAGGGCGCCTTCTACAAGGCCTACAAGGCGTACACAGGCAAGGAGGCGGTCAGCCACTACAACAAGCTGGTGGCCGAGTGGGGGTATCCCATCATCGTGCAGGAGATGGTGAAGGGCGACGAGCTGAACGTGGTGGCCGTGGGCGACGGCGAGGGCAGCTCCCTCGGGCGGGTGGCGGTGAAGAAGATGTGGATCACCGAGCTGGGGAAGATCTGGACGGGCGTCACCATGCAGCATCCGGCCATGCTTCGGGCCACCGACCGGTTCATGGAGCTGTATCGCTGGCGCGGCCCCATGGAGCTGGAGTGCATGGTGGACGGCGACACCGTGTACCTGGTGGAGATCAACCCCCGCTTCCCCGCCTGGACCTACCTGTCCACCGGCGTGGGGGTCAACCTGCCTGCCCGCATGGTCCGACGCGCCCTGGGCCTTCCCGATCCGCAGGGCGCTTCCCACGACTACGCTGCGGGAAAGCTCTTCGTCCGCTACACCTATGAGCTGGTCACCGACATGGACCGGTTCCAGCAGATGATCACCACCGGCGAGCGCGGAGACACGCCATGAAGAAGACGTGGGAGAAGCCGGTCATCCTCCGGCTGGAGACGGGGTACCTGAACAAGTTCGGGTCGAGCCCCATGTACTCCCGGAAGGTGCGCACGGACGTCGACGGGGCCACCATCGACTCGCTCGTCGAGCGCTTCGGCTCACCCCTCTTCGTGTTCTCCGAGCGCACCATGCGGGAGAAGTTCCGGGACGTGCACGAGGCCTTCGCCACCCGCTACCCCAACGTGGTGCAGGCCTGGTCGTACAAGACCAACTACCTGCAGGCGGTGTGTGCGGTCTTCCACGACGAGGGCGCGCTGGCCGAGGTGGTCTCCGAGTTCGAGTACGAGAAGGCGCGCAGGCTGGGCGTTCCCGGGAGCCGGATCATCTTCAACGGCCCCCACAAGCCCATGGGCGCGCTCCGCCGCGCCGTGGAGGAGGGAGCCCAGATCCACGTGGACCACATGGACGAGATCCACGACCTGGAGCAGATCGCGCAGGAGTTGGGCCGCCAGATCCCCGTGGGCATGCGCCTGAACCTGGACACGGGGATCTACCCGCAGTGGACGCGCTTCGGGCTCAACCTGGACTCGGGGCAGGCCCTGGATGCGGTCAAGCGCATCCATGCCCGTGGACACCTGGTGCTCAAGGGCCTCCACGCCCACATCGGCACCTTCATCCTCGACCCCGACGCCTACGGACGCCTGGCGGCCAGGATGGCCCAGTTCGCCAACGAGGTGACCGAACGCTTCGGCTTCGAGATCGAGTACCTGGACGTGGGCGGGGGCTTCCCGTCGAAGAGCAAGCTCAAGGGAACCTACCTCTCGCCCGACGTCTCCGTCCCTCCCATCGACGCGTACGCCGAGCGCATCACCGACGCCCTGTTCGCCACCCTGCCCGCGGGGAGCTTCCCGCGCCTCATCCTGGAGACCGGGCGGGCGCTGGTGGACGAGGCGGGGTACCTGATCACGACGGTGTTCGCCACCAAGCGGCTCCCCGACGGACGGCGGGCCTACGTGGCCGACGCGGGGCTCAACGACCTCTTCACCTCCTTCTGGTACAAGTTCACCATCGAGCTGGACCGGGAAGTGCAGGGGATGAACGAGCCCGCCATGGTGAACGGGCCCCTGTGCATGAACATCGACGTCCTCGACGAGGGGACGCTCCTCCCGCCCCTGCGGAGAGGGACGCGCCTCATCTTCTCGCCCGTGGGGGCGTACAACGTGACCCAGTGGATGCAGGTCATCGAGTACCGTCCCGCCGTGGTCCTGGTGGGCGAGGACGGCTCGGCGGAAGTCATCCGGGAGCGGGAGGACCTCACGGACGTGGAGCGGCGGGAGCGGCTCCCCGACCGCCTGAGGCTGGCGGAGGCGCGGTAGCGCCCGTGCGGCCAGAGTTCCCACCCGGGGAGAGCCGGTCGGCCTCCGTCGAGGCGGCGCACCAGGTGCGCCGCCATGCGGAAGCGCTCGTGGACAGCTACAGCGAGGTCCTCTTCCTGAAGGGTTGGGAGCTGGGCCTGGTG
>JBFYZE010000295.1:0-7374 GCA_041309665.1 Gemmatimonadales bacterium
GGTCGGCGTCGGTCAGGTCGAGGTGGAGGTCGCCGGCGAGGCCGACACCACCGTCGTGGTCGTGAACCCCGGATGGGGCGACGCGGTGCAGGCCAACAAGGCGGGCCTCATGGAGATCGCCGACGTCTTCGTGGTGAACAAGGCCGACCGCCCCGGCGCCGAGCGCCTCCTCAAGGAGATCCGCCAGGCCATCCACCTGCGCACCGGGAGCGCGCTCCGGGACGTGCCGGCCCACCACGGCGTGGACCTGGCCCGGGTGATGCGGAAGGACCGGGAGGGCGACGCCCCGGCGCCCGAAGGCGCGTGGACCATCCCCGTGCTGAAGACGGTGGCCCAGAGCGGGGAAGGCGTTCCCGACCTCCTGGACGCGGTGGAGCGCCACGGCGCTTGGCTGGCCCGGAGCGGGGAGCTGGAGCGCCGGCGGCGCGCTCGGGCCAGGGTGCGGGTGCGGGACGTGGTGGACCGGGAGCTGCGGCGCGTGGCCTGGGTCGCTTCCGACTCCGGCGCCGCCCTGGAAGCGGGCCTGGACGCCATCGTGCGTGGGGATGCCACGCCCTACTCGGTCGCGCGGGGCATCCTGTCGGGGCTCCTGGCCGGAGGAGACGGGGCGGCCGGCGGCCGCTGAGTCCCCCGCACCTCCTGCGTTCCATACAATCCGCGCGTTGACCCCCCTCCCGGCGCCGGGACATCTTACCGGCTGGGGGGTACCCCACCCGGGCCGATGGCAGGGCCCGGCGGCACGACGAAGCCCGACGAAGCCCGACGCGACCGACTCCCGGAGCAGCGCATGTCCACCATCGAGAGAGACGCCGCCAACCCGGCCCGCCTGGCGGCCCTGTTGGAGGAGCGGGAGGCGGAGCTGACGGAGCTGCGCGCGCGGCTGGCCGAGTGGGAAGCCGAGTACGCCTGTATCCCGGAGCGGGAGGCGCTCTTCACCACCATCTCAGGAACGGAGGTGCAGCCGCTCTACACGCCGCTGGACGTGCGCTCCGGCTCCTACGAGGGCGACGTTGGTTTCCCGGGCGTCTTCCCCTTCACCCGGGGGCCGTACACCACCATGTACCGAACCCGGCTCTGGACCATGCGCCAGTTCTCCGGGTTCGCCACCGCCGAGGAGACGAACCAGCGCTTCAAGTATCTCCTGGCCCACGGACAGACGGGGCTCTCCGTGGCCTTCGACTTCCCCACGCTCATGGGGTACGACTCGGACCACCCCCGGTCGCTGGGAGAGGTGGGGGTGTGCGGCGTGGCCATCTCCAGCCTCGCCGACATGGAGACGCTCTTCGACGGGATCCCGCTCGGGGACGTCTCCGTGTCCATGACCATCAACGGGCCCGCCATCATCCTGTTCTGCTTCTACGTGGCGGCGGCGGAGAAGCACGGCGTCGCGCACGACGCGCTCCGCGGCACCGTCCAGAACGACATCCTGAAGGAGTACCAGGCCCAGCACGCCTGGTGTTTCCCGCCCGAGCCGGCGCTGCGCTGCATCGTGGACATGTTCGCGTGGTGCAGCGAGCACGCGCCCAAGTACAACCCCATCTCCATCTCGGGCTACCACATCCGGGAGGCTGGGGCGACGGCGGCCCAGGAGTTGGCGTTCACGCTTCGCAACGGTTTCGAATACGTCGAGCGCGCCATCGCCGCCGGGCTCGACGTGGACGACTTCGCACCCCGGCTCTCGTTCTTCTGGGACGTGCACAACGACTTCTTCGAGGAGATCGCCAAGTTCCGCGCCGCGCGCCGCATCTGGGCCCGCGGCATGAGGGAGCGCTACGGCGCGAAGGACCCCGAGTCCTGGCGCCTGCGCACCCACGCCCAGACCGCAGGCGTGAGCCTCACCGCGCAGCAGCCGGAGAACAACATCGTGCGCGTGGCCTATCAGGCCATGGCGGCGGCGCTTGGCGGGACCCAGTCGCTGCACACCAACTCCATGGACGAGACGCTGGCACTCCCCACCGAGAAGGCTGTGCGCATCGCGCTGCGCACCCAGCAGATCCTGGCCTACGAGTCCGGGGTGACCAACACCATCGACCCGCTGGCCGGCTCCTATTTCGTCGAGGCGCTCACCGACCAGCTGGAGCGCGAGGCGCTGGACACCTTCGGCGAGATCGACGCCATGGGCGGCGTGGTCCCCGGAATCGAGCGGGGCTGGTTCCAGCACGCCATCGCCGAGTCGGCCATGCGCCAGCAGCGGGAGGTGGAGCTGGGGCAGCGCACAGTCGTGGGTGTCAACGACTTCACCGAGGGCTCGGGGCAGATCGAGATCGACATGCTGCGCATCGACGCCTCCGTGGAGCCCAGGCAGCGTAAGCGCATGGCCGACCTGCGCGCGCGCCGGGACGACGCCGGCGTCGCGCGCACGCTGGAGGCGCTCACCGAGGCGGCCCGGGGACATGAGAACCTGGTGCCGCGCATCCTGGAGTGCGCCAGGGCCTACTGCACGCTCTTCGAGATCCGCCACGCCATGGAAGCGGTCTTCGGGCCGTACAAGGAGCCGGTGTTCTTCTGACGCCCCCACGCCCCCCGGTCCGCGCGGTCCTCTTCGACGCGGGCAACACCCTCGTCTACGCCGACACCGACCGCATGGCGGACATCCTGCGCTCGGTGGGAACTGCCACCGATGGGCGCCGGGTGCGAGCCGCCGAGCGCGAGGCCCGCAGGCGCCTGCACCGCGCCCTGGGGTCCGACGGCCGGGACACCCATCCGCAGGTGTGGACGAACTACTTCGCCGAGATCTTCCGTGAGACCGGCGTTCCGGAGAACCGTCTCGCCGAGGCCGGGAGGCTCGTCACCGAGACCCACGGCGACGACCACCTGTGGACGCAGGTGGCCGAAGGGACCACGGCGGCGCTCTCGGCCCTGGCCGCGGCGGGGTACCGGCTCGGGGTCATCTCCAACGCCGACGGGCGCATGGAGGCGCTCCTCGAGTCGGTGGGGCTCCGCGGCCACTTCGAGTTCGTGGTGGATTCGGAGATCTTCGGCGCCACGAAGCCCGACGCGGAGATCTTCCTGGAGGGATGTCGCCGCATGGAGCTGCCCTCGGCGGAGTGCCTCTATGTAGGCGACCTGTACCCGGTTGACTATCTGGGCGCGACCCGCGCCGGGCTCCAGGCCGTGCTCTTCGACCCCTGGGACTTCCACGACGGGAAGGCGCCCCGGATCCGGAGCCTGGGCGAGCTGCCGGCGCTGCTGGCGAACCGTCGGGGGTGACCCGCCGGTTTTCGCGGAGCGGGCGCCCGGCCTAGATTTCAAGCGCTTCCGGCGGAAGCGACACGACAACGGGAACGGAGCAGGCACATGCCCGAGGACCGCAAGATCCGCATCCTGGTGGCCAAGCCCGGCCTGGACGGGCACGACCGAGGCGCCAAGGTCATCGCCGCGGCGTTCCGCGACGCCGGCTTCGAGGTCATCTACACCGGCCTGCACCAGACTCCGGAGATGATCGTCGCCGCCGCCGTCCAGGAGGACGTGGACGTGGTGGCCATGTCCATCCTGTCGGGTGCGCACATGACGCTCTTCCCGCGGGTGCGGGCGCTCCTCGTGGAGGCGGGGGCCGACCACATCCTCCTCACCGGGGGCGGGATCATCCCCGAGGAGGACGTGAAGGCGCTTGAGACGCAGGGTATCGGCCGGCTCTTCGGCCCCGGCACCGCCACCGCGGAAGCCATCGGCTACGTGCGGGACTGGTTCGCCGCCCGGCCCACGGCGTGACGCCAGGCGCGTGACCACGCCGAAGGGCCGACTCGCCGAGCTCTCCCACGGGCTCAAGGAGCTGCGGGCCCGCCTCCGTGAGGGAGGCGGGCCCGAGCGCATCGAGCGCCAGCACGCCCAGGGGAAGCTCACCGCTCGGGAGCGCGTGGACCTCCTCCTGGACCCGGGCGCGCCGCGCGTGGAGGTCGGGCTCCTCGTGGCCCACGACCTCTACGGAGGCCAGGCGCCCGGCGCGGGCGTGGTCACCGTCGTGGGGCGCATCGAGGGGCGCGAGGCCGTGGTGGTCGCCAACGACGCGACGGTCAAGGCGGGGTCCTGGTGGCCGGAGACCATCACGAAGGTGCTCCGGGCCCAGGAGATCGCGATGCGGTGCCGGATCCCCATCGTGTACCTGGTGGACTCGGCGGGGGTGAACCTCCCCTACCAGGGCGGGGTCTTCCCCGGGCAGTACGGCGCGGCCCGCATCTTCTACTACAACTCGGTGATGCGGCGCTATCTCCGCATCCCGCAGCTCGCCGCCGTCATGGGCCCGTGCATCGCCGGCGGCGCGTACCTTCCGGCGCTCTCCGACGTCATCCTGATGGTGGAGGGGACGTCGTTCATGGGGCTCGGCGGCCCCAACCTCGTGAAGGGGGCCACCGGGCAGAGCGTGGGTTCGGAGGAGCTGGGTGGCGCCCGCGTCCACACCGAGGTGAGCGGCGTGGCGCACTTCCTCATGAGCGACGACCGGGCGTGCCTGGCGCGCCTGCGTCAACTCGTCGGGGAGCTCCCCCGGGAGCCCCACCTGGAGGAGCGCACCCCGACGCCCCCGCGCCGCACGACGTGGGATCTCTACGACATCCTCCCCGACGACCACCGCCAGCCCTACGACGCCCACGACGTGCTGGAGTGCCTCCTGGACGGGGAGGGGCTGGACGAGTTCCAGCCCGGCCACGCCCGGGAGATGATCTGCGGCACGGGCTTCTTGGACGGGATCCCCGTGGGGGTCGTCACCAACGCCCGGGGGATGATCAAGGACCCGAAGGGCGGATCGCCCCGGTTCGGCGGGATCGTCTACACCGAGAGCGCGCGCAAGGTGGCCTACTTCATCGAGACCATGAACCGCCACCGCACGCCGCTCCTGTTCGTGCAGGACGTGTCGGGGTTCATGGTCGGAACGGAGGCCGAGCACTCGGGGATCATCCGCGCCGGCGCCGAGTTCGTGGAGGCCATGGCCACGGCCACCGTGCCCAAGCTCGTGCTCACGCTGAACCACGCTTCCGGGGCGGGCTACTACGCGATGGCGGGGCAGGGGTTCGACCCCGACTTCATCCTTTCGCTACCCACCGGGCGCATGGGCGTCATGGAGGGCGAGGCGGCGGTCATGGCCCTCTTCAGCGCCCAGCTCGAGCGCCTGAAGGCCGAGGGGAGCCCACCCGACGAGGAGCTCCGGGCGCGCATGGAGGAGGTCCGCGCCGACTACGAGCGCCAGCTCGACGCGCGCTTCGCCGGGGCCCGGGGGTTCGTGGACGAGGTGGTCCTCCCCGAGGAGGTGCGCCCCGCGCTCGGCCTTCTGCTCCGCGCCTCGCTCCACAACCCGGGCCCCCACCTGGGGGCCTTCCACATCCCAGAGGGGGCGCCATGACCGCGCGCAAGGTGCGCGTCGGCGGCGGGCAGGGGTTCTGGGGGGACGACCTGGACGCGCCCATCCGGCTCGTCGAGGGCGGGCCGTTGGACTACCTGGTGCTGGACTACCTGGCGGAGGTCACCATGTCCGTCCTCCGCAAGCTCCGGGACCGGGATCCCACTGCCGGGTACGCGGGGGACTTCGTCCCGCTCATGGAGCGCATCTGGCCGACGTGCACCGAGCGGAGGATCAGCGTGGTGGCCAACGCCGGCGGAGTGAACCCGTCGGGGTGCGCCGACGCCCTCCTGGAGGTCGGCCGCCGGACGGGGCTCGCCGGGAAGTCCAGGGTCGGATTGGTCACAGGCGACGATCTCATGGAGCGGCTGGACGAGCTCCTCGCCGCTGGACATCCGCTGGCCAACCTGGAGACGGGCGCGCCGCTGGCGGGCATCCGGGACCGGGTCCGCAGCGCCAATGCGTACCTGGGCGCGGCGCCTCTGGTGGAGGCGCTCAGGCAGGGAGCCGATGTGGTGGTCACCGGGCGCGTCGCCGATCCGTCGTTGGCCGCCGCAGCGCTCGCCCACGAGTTCCGCTGGTCCCTCGCCGACCACGACCGCATGGCCGCCGCCGCGCTCGCCGGCCACGTGCTGGAGTGCGGCGCCCAGGCCACGGGTGGGAACTGCATGGCGGAGTGGTGGACCATCCAGGAGCTGGACGTGGTGGGATTCCCCATCGTCGAGATGGAGGAGAGCGGCGATCTCACGGTCACGAAGCACCCCGGCACCGGCGGGCGGGTGGACCGGCGCTCCGTCACCGAGCAGATCGTCTACGAGATCGGCGACCCCACGCGCGTGGTCACCCCGGACGTGGTCGCCGATTTCACTTCGATCCGTCTCGTCGACGAGGGGAACGACCGGGTGCGTCTGGAGGGGATCCGCGGCGAGCCGGCCACCGACGCGTACAAGGTGTCCATCGCGTACTCGGCGGGGTGGACGGCGGCCGGGACGCTGCTCTACACCTGGCCCGACGCGGTGGAGAAGGCGCAGGCGGCCGACGCCCAGCTCCGGCGCCGCTTCAAGCGCCTCGGATACCGCTTCGACGCCGTCCACACCGAGCTGGTTGGGTGGAATGCGGGACACGGGCCCATCACCGGTCCGCCCCCCGCCGACGTCCCCGAGGTGCAGCTGCGCGTGGCCGTCCGCTCCGGGGATCGTGAATCCGTGGAGCGCTTCTCCCGGGAGATGGCGCCGCTGGTCCTGACCGGCCCACCGTCGGTCACGGGGTACGCGGGGGGGAGGGCGAGAGTGCAGGAGGTGGTGGCCTACTGGCCGGCGCTCATCGCCAAGCCCGCTGTGGATCGCCACGTGGCCGTGGAGGTGCGCGCCGTATGACCCGCGTGCCCCTGGTCCAGCTCGCCCACGCCCGCTCGGGCGACAAGGGCGACTCGGCCAACATCGGCCTCATCGCCTACGAACCCGAGCTGTATCCGATCCTCGTGGAGCAGGTCACCGCCGGGCGCGTGAAGGCGCACTTCGGCGGCTGGGTGCGCGGCAGCGTGGAGCGCTACGAGCTCCCCAACCTCCGCGCCCTCAACTTCGTCCTCCACGGCGCGCTGGACGGGGGCGGGACCGTGTCGCTCCGCACCGACGCGCAGGGGAAGGTGCTGAGCGCCGCGCTCCTCCGCATGGAGGTCGACGTGCCCGACGAGGTCGCCCAACGCACCCGCGGGTGGGGCCGGGTCCCGCCCGGGTGGACGCCGGAGGAGCCATGACCGAGCCCGTCCTCCTCGTGCAGGTGGCCGACGGGATCGCCACCCTCACGCTGAACCGTCCGGAGAAGCGGAACGCGCTCAGCCACGCGCTCGTCCAGGCGCTTCAGGAGGCTCTGGCCGGGGTGGCCTCGGACCGGAAGGTGCGCGTGGTCGCGCTCCGCGGCGCCGGCAAGGACTACTGCGCCGGCGCCGACCTGGCCGAGCTGGAGCGGATCCAGCGGATGAGCCGGGAGGAGAACCTGGCCGACGCCCGGGCCCTGGGAGCGCTCTTCGTGGCGCTCCGCGA
>JBFYZE010000296.1:0-2736 GCA_041309665.1 Gemmatimonadales bacterium
CGCTGGCGGCCATGGCCGCCAGATGGTCGGGCGGGTGGAGGAATCCGGTCACCCCGTGCTCGACGACCTCCGGCAGGCCTCCCACTCGGGACACCACGACGGGGACCTCACACGCCATGGCCTCGAGCGCGGCCAGGCCGAACGACTCGGTCTCCGACGGGAGCAGGAAGAGGTCGGCGCACGCCAGCAGCTCCTCCACCGAGGCGTGCTTGCCCAGGAAGAGGACCCGGTTGCGGATCCCCATCTCCTCGGCGAGCACGGCGGCGCGGGGCCGCTCAGGGCCGTCGCCGACGAACACCAGGCGGGCGTCCACCTTCTCCGAGATGCGCGCGAAGATCCGCACCACGTCGTCCACCCGCTTCACCGGGCGGAAGTTGGAGACGTGCATGACGATCTTCTCGCCCCCGGGCGCCAGCGAAGAGCGGTGGCACGGGTCGAGGCCGGGGCGCCAGTGGTCCACGTCGATGAAGTTGGGGATGACGTCGATGCGGTCCCGGGGCACGTCGAAGTCCCGCACCGTCTCCCGGCGGAGGAACTCGGAGACGGCGGTGAGCCCCTGGGAGCGGAGGATGGAGAAGCTGGTGATGGGGCGGAACGACGGGTGCAGCCCCACCAGCGTGATGTCGGTGCCGTGCAGCGTGGTCACGATGGGGAGGTCGCGCTCCGGCGCCAGCATCTCCCGGGCGATCCAGGCCGACGTGGCGTGGGGGATGGCGTAGTGCACGTGCATGAGGTCCAGCCCCTCGCGAAGCGCCGTGTCGTGGATGGCCACGGAGAGCGCCAGCGAGTAGGGCGGATGCTCAAAGAGGGGGTAGTCCTCCATCTCCACCTCGTGGAAGAACACCCGCTCGCGGAAATGCCCCAGGCGGAACGGCTGCGCGTACGACACGAAGTGGACCTCGTGGCCGCGGGCGGCCAGCTGGAGCCCCAACTCCGTGGCCACCGCGCCCGAGCCCCCGTACGTGGGATAGCACGTGATCCCGATCTTCACCGGCACTCCTCCCGTTCCGTCATCGTGCGAGCCACGCCTGCACCACCGCCTCTACGCGCTCAGCGAGCGGCAGAGTCGCGTCCAGCGCCACCGTGTCGGGCGGGAGCTGGTTGCGGAACCATGTGAGCTGGCGCCGCGCGTACCGCCGGGTCGCCGCCGCCACGTCCGCCACCGCCTCGTCCAACGTGCGCTCCCCCCGCAGGTGGGCCACGATCTCCCTGTACCCCACGCCCGTCATCCCGGGTGCCCCGGGCCCGTATCCCCGCGCCAGGAGCCCGGCCACCTCGGCCACCAGCCCCTCCTCCACCATGCGCCGGGTGCGCGCCTCGATGCGCCGGTCCAGCTCCTCCCGTGGGAGGTCGAGGCGCACGACCACCGCCGCCACGGCCTCCCCATCCGCGGGCGCCACCCGGTGCCACTCGGAGAGGGGACGCCCGGAGAGGAGCGCCACCTCGAGCGTGCGCGACAGCCGCTGGGGACCCCCCTCGGCCGCCAGCGCCGCGCGCTCCGGATCGAGACGCCGCGCCCAGGCCCCCAGGAGTGGGCGGGGCTGCGCGGCGAGCCACCGCCGCAGCGCGTCCACCCGCTCCCGGTCGAGTTCGGGCTCGGCGAAGATGGGGGCGAGAAGCGCCCGGAGGAAGAACCCGGTTCCCCCCACCAGGAGGGGGAGCCGCCCGCGCTCCTCGATCCCCGCGATCCAGCCCCGCGACTCCCGGGCGAAGCGCCCCGCCGAGTAGCGCTCGTCCGGGTCCACCAGGTCGAGGCCGTGGTGGGGCACCCGTGCGCGCTCCGCCGGCGTGGCCTTGGCCGTCCCCACGTCCATCCCCCGGTACACCTGCCGGGAGTCCACGGACACGATCTCCGAGGTGAGGGCGCCGGCCAGCGCCAACGCAAGCTCCGTCTTCCCGCTTGCCGTGGGCCCGACCAGGGCGAGGACGCGCGGGGTGCTCAAGACGAGCGTCCGAAGCGCCGCTCCAGCTCCCCCCGGGAGAGCCGCACGATGGTGGGGCGCCCGTGCACGTCGTGGTGGGGGAGCTCGGTCGCGAAGAGCCGGTCGAAGAGCTCCTCCATCTCCGAATCGGTGAGGCGTTGCCCCGCCTTGATGGCGCTCTTGCAGGCGAACGTCTTCGCGATGCGCTCGTGCTGGTTGCGCGCCGAGCGGACCAGCTCGGAGCCGTGCGTGAGTTCGTGGATCATCTCGCGGAAGGCCCGCTCCGCCTGGAACCACGGGTGGGGGTCGGGGACGGCATGGACGATCACCGCGTCGCCTCCGAACCCCTCGACCTCGAACCCCGCCCTGGCGAGGAGCCCGGAGAGCTCGGCCACCTGCGCCACCTCGGCCGGCGTGAGCCGGAGCGTCAGGGGGAAGAGGAGGCGCTGGCTCTCCTGGCCCTCGGCGCCGAATGCGCCCATGAGGCGCTCGTAGAGGATGCGCTCGTGGGCCGAGTGCTGGTCAACGAGAAGGAGCCCGTCGCGAGTCTCGGCCAGGATCCAGGTGTTCATGAGCTGCCAGAGCCGCGGTCGGGCGGCGCCCACCGGGGGCGTCTCCAGCGCGGGCGCACCGCTTCCTCCGGCTCCGGGCGTGGCGGTCCCGGCGGCGAAGAGCGCCATCTGCGCGTCGCGGAGGGGCGCGGCGGACACCGTCTCGCGGACCACGAGGGCCGGCGGGCCCGTGGCCACGTCGAAGGTGGCGGCGCTCCCCTCCCCCTCCAGCGCGGTCCGCACCGCCGTCTCCACCGCCGACT
>JBFYZE010000297.1:0-2642 GCA_041309665.1 Gemmatimonadales bacterium
ATGGTGAAGGACAAGGGGCCCTTTCGCGACGACCCGGTGACGCTCATCCGCAACGCCACGGTGATGACCGCGTCCAGGGGCACCATCGCCAACGGCGACGTGCTCCTGCGCGACGGCAAGATCGCCGAGGTGGGGCCCGGGCTGCAGGCGCCTGCGGGCGCCCGCGTCGTGGACGGCACCGGGAAGTGGGTGACGCCGGGGATCATCGACGCTCATTCCCACATCGCCACCGATGCGGTGAACGAGGGGACGGTGAACAACTCCGCCATGGTCACCATCCGCGACGTCCTCGCGCCCGAGGATCCCAACGTGTACTACGCGCTGGCCGGCGGCGTGACCATCGCGAACATCTACCACGGCTCGGCCAACCCCATCGGCGGCGGCAACGCCGTGCTCAAGCTCAAGTGGGGGAGCGACGGCCGCGACATGCTCATGGGTGGGGTCCAGGAGGACGTGAAGTTCGCCCTGGGCGAGAACGTGAAGCGCGACCGCAACCCCGACCGCTACCCTGCCACCCGCATGGGCGCGCAGGACGTGATCCGCCAGGCGTTCCTGGAGGCCGACGCGTACCGCAAGGCCTGGGACGCGTGGGAGGCGAGCGGCCGGCAGGGCGTGGAGCCTCGGCGGGATCTGAAGCTGGAACGATTGGCGAATATCCTGCGCGGGAAGGCCTGGATCCACGCGCACGCCTACCGCGCCGACGAGATGCTCCAGATCATGCGCGTGGCGGAGGAGTTCGGCATCACGGTGCGGTCCTTCGAGCACGGCCTGGAGTCATACAAGATCGCCGACGAGGTCGCGGCCCACGGCGCCGGCGTGTCCACGTTCTCCGACTGGTGGGCCTTCAAGATGGAGGTCTACGACGCCATCCCCTACAACGCGGCGCTGTCCGAGGAGCGGGGCGTCCTCGTCTCCATCAACTCCGACTCGGGCGAGGAGATGCGCCACCTCAACCAGGAGGCGGCCAAGACCATGAAGTGGGGAGGCATGGCGGAGGAGAACGCCCTGAAGCTGGTCACGCTGAACCCAGCCAAACAGCTCGGGGTCGACGGCCGGACAGGGTCCCTGGATGCCGGCAAGGACGCCGACGTGGTGGTCTGGGACGGGCCGCCGCTCTCCATGTTCGCCAAGCCGGTGCAGACGTACGTGGACGGGAAGCTCTACTTCGACAGGGAGATGGACATGGAGCGCCAGAAGGCCATCGCCGCCGAGAAGGCGGCGCTCCTGGAGCGCCACCGGCGGCCGGCGGAGGAGGGAGTGAGATGAACGCCATGGACAGGATCTTCCGCGGCGCCGTCGGGGCCTTCGCAGCCCTGGCCGCCGCCTTCGCCTTCGCCGCCACGGCTCAGGCGCAGACGTACGCCATCCGGGGCGGCACCATCCACACCCTGGCCGGGCAGACCTTCGTGGGCACCGTGGTGGTGCGCGACGGCCGCATCGTGGACGTGGGTCCCGACGTGCAGCCCCCCGAGGGCGCCCTGGTGGTGGATGCCACGGGCAAGCACGTGTACCCGGGGATGTTCGACGCGGTGAGCGGCCTCGGCCTCACCGAGGTGGGCGCGGTGGACGTGACCAACGACAGCGAGGAGCAGGGGGACTTCAAGCCCCACCTCCAGACGGCGTCGGCCATCCACCCGGCCACGGAGCACATCCCCGTGGCCCGCGCCAACGGGATCACCCACACCATGGCGGCGCCCAGCGGCGGGATCATCGCCGGGCAGGCATCGCTGGTGGGCCTGGACGGCTGGACGGTGGAGGAGATGACCGTCGAGCCCGGCGTGGCCATGGTCATCAGCTACCCCAGCCTCGCCCCCCGGCGCGGCTTCGGGGCCTCGGGGGCCGGCCGCCCCTGGAGCGAGGTGGAGAAGGCGTGGCGCGAGCAGGTGGCGCGCCTCGACGCCTGGATGGACGCGGGGCGCCAGTACCGCGGCGCCGTCGCCGGGGGCGCGCCCCGGAGCCTCGAGCTCGAGGCCATGGCCAAGGTGGTGGATCGGGAGATGCCGGTCCTGCTGGAGGCCAACGGCGAGCGCGACATCAGGAATGCCGTGGAGTGGGCCGAGCGCCAGAACATCCGGTACGTGATCACCGGGGGCAGCCAGGGCTGGAAGATCGCCGCGTGGCTCGCCGGAAAGCGCGTGCCGATGATCCTCGGTCCGAGCCAGGTCATGCCCGGCGGCTCGGACCCGAGCTACGACGAGGCGTACGCCAACGCCGGCAAGCTCCACGCGGCGGGCGTCAAGATCGCCTTCGCCACCTTCGGCTCCTCCAACTCGCGGACGCTCCCCTACGAGGCGGCCATGGCCGTGCCCTTCGGGCTCCCCCGGGAGGCGGCGCTGGAGGCGGTGATGAAGAACGGCGCCGAGATGCTGGGCCTGGGGGATCGCATCGGGACCCTCGAGCGCGGCAAGATCGCCAACCTCATCGTCACCGACGGGGACCCCCTGGAGATCGAGACCCAGGTCCTGGACCTCTTCATCCTCGGGCGGCAGGTGAGCACCGACAACAAGCACAAGTCGCTCTACGAGAAGCACCGCTCACGCCCCAAGGAGCGGGTGATCTCGTAGGCGAGCCGGCTCTGTCGCGCTAACGCCGGGAGGGGGACGGGCGTCCAATGGACACCCGCCCCCCTTTCGTCTCTGGAG
>JBFYZE010000298.1:0-4006 GCA_041309665.1 Gemmatimonadales bacterium
TGTCGGCGACGCAGACGCTGGGCAACCTCTTCGGGAGCCGCATCATGCCCGAAGGCACCGGGATCTGGCTCAACAACTCCCTCGCCTACTCGACGTTCGAGCCGAAGGGGAATCCCATGGATGCGCACGCGGGGCGTCGGAAGCTCTCCGGTGACGTGCCGGTCATCGTGTTCCGCGACGGCCGTCCGTGGGCGGCGCTGGGCACGCCCGGCGGCCACACCATCGGCCAGACGGTCCCGCAGGTGCTGATGAACCTCGTGGATTTCGGTATGCCCATGGCCGAGGCCATCGCGGCGCCCCGGGTGAGCTTCCTGGAGCCGGACCAGCTCGGGGTCGAGTCGGCGGTCCCCGAGGTGGTGCGCGACTCGCTGGCGGCGCTGGGCCACAGCATCCGGGTGTCGAGCGCCTTCGGCAACGCCCACGGGCTCACCATCGAGTACGACGGGAACGGGGTGCCGGTCCGCTTCACCGGCGCCGCCGACCCGCGCGGGGAGGGTTCGGCCAGGGGTGTCCGCTGAAGTGGGATCGCCCGTGGTGGCGCCGGGTGGCTCTCGTCAGCTGGAGCGCAGGCTCGGCACGTTCAGCGCGGCGGCGGTGCTGGTCGGCTGCACCATCGGGAGTGGGATCTTCCGCGTGCCGAGCACCGTGCTGGACCAGGTCGGCACGTTGGGCGCCAGCGCCGTGCTCTGGGTCCTGGGCGCGGCCTTCGCCATGTGTGGAGCGCTCACCGTGGCCGAGCTGGCCGCGATGCACCCCCGGTCAGGGGGGATCTACGTCTACGTGCGGCAGGCCTTCGGCCCCGTGCCGGCATTCCTCTTCGGGTGGACCCAGCTCCTCGTCATCCGCCCTGCCGCCCTCGGGGCCCTCGCCATCCTGTTCGCGGCGTACGCGGGCACCTTCGTGCCCCTCGGCGACGTGGGCGAGCGCGTGGTGGCCGCTACGCTCATCGCGCTGCTGGCGGCGGCCAACTACCGCTCGGTGACCTGGGCGGCGGTCATCCAGAACGTGACCACGACCGGGAAGGTGGCTGCGCTCGTCGCCCTCACCGCCATCGCCCTCTTCCTCGCGGACCCCTCCCAGGGCGCCATGGCAGGCCCGCTGGAGTGGGCGCCCACCACCTGGGGCGGCTTCGGCCTCGCCCTCGTCGGAGTGATGTGGGCCTACGACGGCTGGGCCGACCTCACCTTCGTGGCGGGAGAGGTGCGTGATCCGGGTCGCGCGCTTCCGCGCGCGCTCCTGCTCGGCACGGGCCTCGTGGTGGTGGTGTATCTGGCCGTCATTGCCGGGTACTACTTCGCACTGAACCTGTCCGAGATCGCCGCTTCGGAGTTGGTCGCCGCGGATGCGGCTGAACGGGTCATGGGCCGGGCCGGCGGGGCCGCAGTCGCCGGGATGGTCATGCTGTCCGCCTTTGGCGCCCTGAACGGGTCCACGATCACCGGGCCCCGCATCTTCTGGGCCATGGCGGACGACGGGCTCTTCTTCCGCCGCGTCGCCGCGGTGCATCCCAGGTTCGGCACGCCCCACGTGGCCATCGTGCTGTGCGCCTGCCTCGGGATCACCTACGTGTCGTTCCAGACGTTCGAGCAGCTCGCGGGCGCGTTCGTCCTCGGAATCTGGCCTTTCTATGCCCTGGCCGTGTGGGGGGTGTTCATCCTGAGGAAGAAGGAACCCGACACACCCCGCCCGTACTGGACGTGGGGCTATCCGGTGACGCCGCTCCTCTTCCTGGCCGCCAGCCTGTACATGCTGGTCAACGCCCTGGCCGTCCAGCCCGTGGCCACGGGCGTTGGCGCGCTCGTGATCCTGGCCGGCATTCCGGTCTGGTGGATCCGCGAGCGTCTGTTTATGCCTCCGCGCGCGTCTTCCTGATCGACATCGCGATGGCCAACGTCACGGACGCCAGGATCACGGCGAGGGAGGTGAGCGGCGGCAGCTCGAAGACGGGTTCCAGCAGCAGCTTGGCACCGATGAACACGAGGATCGCGGACAGGGCGTACTTCAGGTACACGAAGCGGTACACGAAATCCGCGAGCACGAAGTACATCGAGCGCAGCCCGAGGATGGCGAAGATGTTGGACGTGTAGACCAGGAACGGGTCCTGGGTGATGGCGAACACGGCCGGGATCGAGTCCATGGCGAAGAGGACGTCCGTGGCCTCGATGGTGAGCAGGACCACCAGCAAGGGAGTGGCGAAGAGGCGGCCGCCCTCCCGCACCACGAAATGGTGGCCGCGGTACCCGTCGGTGATCCGGAGGACGCGGCGGGCGACACGCACCACCGGGTTCAGTTCCAGGTCCGGGACGTCGTCCCTCCGGAACGCGGCGCGCATCCCCGTGATCACGAGCAGCGCGCCGAACACATACAGCACCCAATGCCAGCGCTCCAGCACGATGGCGCCCGCGCCGATGAACGCGCCGCGCAGCACCAGGGCTCCCAGGATCCCCCAGAACAGCACCCGGTGCTGCTCCAGCTGGGGCACGCCGAAGAACCCGAAGATCATGACCATGACGAAGATGTTGTCCATGGACAGCACCTTCTCGGCGAGGTAGCCCGTCAGGTACTCGACGCCGCTCTGGGGACCGGCGCGCACGTAGATCCAGGCACCGAAGAGGAGCGCCAGGAGGATCCAGACGGCGGTCCAGATCAGGGCTTCCTTCGCCCGTATGACGTGGGCCTCCCGATTGAACACGCCCAGGTCCAGGGCCAGCATGGCCAGGATGAAGCCGTTGAAGGCCACCCATCCCCAGACACCGACGTGCATCGACCCATCCCTGCGGGGGTTGTCGCCGACCCGGAATATGGGCAAATGCCCGGGTGGCTTGTACTCACGCGGGAGAGCGTCCGACCACGGCGCGCCACGCATAGTAGACCGGCACGCCCAGGGCCACGATGATCAGCCCGGGCCAGGTGTACTGGGGCCTGGTCAGCAGGACGTTCACGCAGAAGATCCCCGTGAGCACCACGTAGACGCCGGGGAGCCAGGGGTATCCCGGCGCCCGCACCGGGCGCTCCAGCTCCGGCCGCTTCCGGCGGAGCAGGAAGAGGCCCACCACCGTGAGCATGTAGAACAGCACCGCGGCCATGATGACGTAGTCCAGGAGCTGGGAGTACGTCCCGGACAGGCACAGGATCGAGGTCCACAGGGCCTGGACCCACAGCGCGGTGGTCGGGGTGCGGTGGACCGGGTGGAGGCGTCCGGCGGACTTGAAGAAGAGATCGTCCCTGGCCATGGCGTAGTAGACCCGGGCCCCGGCCAGGATGAGGCCGTTGTTGCATCCGAAGGTCGAGATCATGATGGCCACCCCCATGAGCACGAGCCCCGGGGCGCCGAACATGGCCTGAAGAGCCGCCGTGCCCACGCGGTCCTGGGGCGCGTTGGCGATCCCGTCGAGCGGGAGGACGCTCAGGTACGCCACGTTCGCGGCCACGTAGAGGACGGTCACGATGAGCACGCCCACCGCCATGGCGAAGGGGAGGTCCTTCGCGGGGTTCTTCATCTCGCCCGAGGCGAAGCCCACGTTGTTCCACGCGTCCATGGAGAAGAGGGAGCCCACCATGGCCGCGCCCACGATGGAGAGCGTGGCGAGCGTGAGTCCCCCCGCCGGGAGGAAGCCGCTCCCGAAGTTCAGGGCCCAGGCCTCCGGGTTCCTGCCGATGGACACGCCGAGGAGCACGAGGGCGGCGAGCGCCAGCGCCTTGACGGCGGTGAGGGTGGTCTGGATGAGGGCGGCCGTGCGCACGCCCTGGGCGTTCACCCAGGTGAGCAGGATGACGGAGGCGATGGCCAGGAGGCGCTGCGGCGACACCCCCACTTCGATGGGTCCGCTGGGGAGCGTGAGCGTGAAGCCGAGGAAGACGTCCGGGGAGAGCGAGGGGAAGAGGACCGCGGTGAAGCGGGCGAACGCCACCGCCACGGCGGCGATGGTCCCCGTCTGGATGACGGTGAAGACCGTCCACCCGTAGAGATACCCGAAGAGCGGGGAGATCCCTTCGCGCAGGTACA
>JBFYZE010000299.1:0-9912 GCA_041309665.1 Gemmatimonadales bacterium
GAGATGTTCTCGATGCGGCCGTAGCGCGCCTCCTTCATCGCCGGCGCCACCGCCTGGGAGCACCAGAAGGCCCCGCTCATGTTCACGGCCACGATGCCGTCCCAGTCGCTCTGGGAGATCTCCTCCATGGGCCGCCCGACCTGGCCCAGCACACCGCCGGCGTTGTTCACGAGCACGTCGATCCGCCCGGTGGCCGCGACGGCGCTCCCGACCCAAGCCCGCACCGCCGCCCGGTCCGTCACGTCCACCACCGAGACGGTGCACGCATCACCGACGAGGTCCGCGGTTCGGGCCAGCGCCTCGACGTTCACGTCGCACGCGAACACCCGGGCGCCGCGGAGTGCGAGCGCCCCGGCGATGGCCCGACCGAACCCGTGCCCTGCGCCCGTGACGAGCGCGGTGCGCCCTTCGAAGGTGACGTTCACGCTCCCCACCCTCCTTCGAGAAGCTCACGGGTCTCCGTCACGGCGATGTCCCAGATGGTCAGCAGCTCGGCATCGGGACGCTCGTAGTACCCGCCGAACGAGCCGTCACCCAGCCGCTGGCGGAACGCCTGGGGCGTCATCTCCTCCCGGCCCGTCAGGTCCACCGAAGGCTTGTGGGTCGTTGGCGGCTCCACCGTCGCCACCCGCGTCCAGGGGAAGCCCTCCATCCAGGATGCGTGCGACGCGGAAGCGTCGATGGCCTTCACGGCGGCCCACGTCCGGGGTGCCTTCCACCAGTCGTGCCACTGGAGGGCGACGCCCTGGTGCGACGCGGCCCAGGCTTCCATGGCCGGCCGGGCCACCGAGTTGCCGCCGTGCCCGTTGACCACGAGGAAGCGCCGGAAGCCGTGGACGTGCAGCGCGCCGAACACCTCGCAGAGGACGCGCTCGTACGTCCCCTGCGAGAGCGTCACGGTGCCGGGAAACGCCATGAAGTACGGCGTGATGCCATAGGCGAGGACCGGGAAGACGGGGACGCCGGTGGGCGCCGCGGCGTCCACCGCCACCTTCTCCGCGAGAATGGCGTCCACGCACAGGCTCAGGTAGGCGTGCTGCTCCGTGCTTCCCAGAGGAACCACGCAGCGGTCGTCGTGCTTCAGGTACTCTTCGACCTGCATCCAGGTCGTGTCTTCGATGCGCATCGCGCGCTCCCGGTCTCCTGTCTGGTCACGTCCTGCCGGCCTCAAGAAGGGCCGCGGCGGCGGCCCTCGCGATCTTCTGCTGAGCGACGGGAACCGCCACGGGCCAGGGCCCTTCCAGCGAAACCCATCGACGATTCTCGTTCTGGAGAGCCTCTCCCGCCAGGACCACGGGACGGTACGTCACGGCCAGGTGCGTGAAGCGGTGGGGCACGGGCGTGATCACCACCCCGGGCGCCCGCGTCGGAACGGCACCCGCCGCCCGGGCGGCGCGACGGGCCTCCCGCCTCAGCCCTCCCTCAGCCGCCCCGGGGCCCACCTCACGGTCCGGGAACGCCCAGAGCCCTCCCAACAGCGCTCCCTCGGGACGGCGCACGAGAAGCCCCCTCCCCTCCCGGTCCACGACCACGGCGGTTGCGAGCGCGCGCGTCGGCACGGACCGGGTCGCGGGGGGCGCCGGACGAGCATCCTGCGTGCCGGCGGCGCGGGAGCGGCACCAGGTGGTCAGCGGGCAGGCCGCGCAGGCCGGCGCACGGGGAGTGCAGAGGGTGGCTCCCAGGTCCATGAGCGCCTGGTTCCAGTCCCCCGGCCGCCCCGGGTCCACCCAGGCGTCGGCCAGCGCCTGGAGGCGGCGGGGCGGGAGGCTCGCTTCGTCGTGGATCCTGGAGAGGACGCGCCTCACGTTCCCGTCCACGGCCCCGACCCGGACCCCGAAGGCGATGCTCGCCACCGCCCCCGCGGTGTACTCACCGACACCGGGAAGCCCCCTCAGCTCCCCGTGGCCGGATGGGACGATGCCGCCGTGGCGCTCCCGCACCACCAAGGCGCCGGCGTGGAGCCCCCTCGCCCTGCGGTAGTACCCGAGCCCCTGCCATGCGAGGAGCACGTCGTCCACGCTGGCCTCGGCCAGCGCCGCCACGTCCGGGAACCGCTCCAGCCACCGCCTGTAGTACGGGATCACCGTGTCCACGCGGGTCTGCTGCAGCATGACCTCCGACACCCAGACCCGATAGGGATCCCGCTCGCCGCGCCAGGGTAGGTCGCGACGGGCACGGTCGTAGTGGGCCAGGAGGGCGCGGCGGGCCGCCCGCACCTGGCCGGGCGGGAGGCCCGGCGCCGGCTCCCGGGGAGATGGGGGATGAGTCATGGCGCCCAAGCTATCCCGCACGGCGAGCTCCCGCCCGCCGGCGTCGTCGAGCACAGGGAGTCCATGCGCTTCACCACGTATTCGAGGTACCGGGGCCGCCTGGCGGACGCCCTGAACCTGGAGGCGCTCATGGAGCTCCTCTCGGACTTCCTCATGGACGGGGGGTTCGCCGGCGGTCCCCACTTCCACCCGTACTGGGGATGGTCCGGGCTCGAGGACGCCAACTCCCAGGACGCGCTGCGGAACGCCCTCCTGAAGGCGCTCCTGGAGAGCGGCCAGCTCACCCCCGACATGATCCGCGAGCTCCGCGGGGAAGGGGAGGGCGACGAGGAGGTGCGCCGGCGTCTGGCCGAGCTCCTCGACGACGTCGTCCGCAAGATGGTGGAAGAAGGCTACATCACCTTGGAGGGCGGGAAGCCGCAGCTGCCCGGCGACACGTACGACGTGACCGGCCAGGGGCGGGTGGACGAGGCGCGGGAGGACGCGCAGCAGGTTCAGTTCAACCTCACCCGGAAGGGGATGGACTTCCTGGGGTACCGCGCCTTGCGGGGCCTGCTGGGCGCGTTGGGGAAGGCCGCCTTCGGGAGCCACGACACGCCGCACCTGGCCACGGGTGTAGAGGCCGACGCAGCCTCGAAGCCGTACGAGTTCGGGGACGCGCTGAACCTGGACATCCCTGCGACGCTCAAGCGAGCCATAGAACGGGAGGGCCTGAAGGTCCCGGTGGACCTGGAGTACGACGACCTCATGGTGCAACAGGCGGAGTACCGCTCCTCGGGCGCCACCGTCCTCCTGCTGGACGTGAGCCATTCCATGGTCCTGTACGGGGAGGACCGCTTCACGCCCGCAAAAAGGGTCGCGCTGGCCCTGAGCCACCTGGTCCGCACCCAGTTCCCCGGCGACTCGCTCCAGGTTGTGACCTTCGGGGACCGGGCGCAGGAGATCCCCCTGGGGCAGCTGGCCAGGGCCCGGGTGGGCCCGTTCCACACCAACACCGCCGAGGGGTTGGAGATCTCCCGCCGCCTCCTCACCGAGCAGAAGAAGGACATGCGGCAGATCATCATGATCACCGACGGGAAGCCCAGCGCCATGACGCTTTTCGACGGCCGCGTCTACACCAACTCCGCGGGCCTCGACGCCCACATCCTGCGCAGGACCTTCGAGGAGGTGGCGGCGTGCCGGAAGGCGGGGATCCCCGTCAACACCTTCATGCTCGCCCGCGACCCCCAACTGGTGCAGTTCGTGCAGACGGTGTCGGAGATCGCCCGCGGCAAGGCCTACTTCACGAGCACCGTGACCTTGGGGCAGTATATCATGATGGACTTCCTTACACGGAAGCGGCGGAGAATGGGATGAGGAGCGCCACCCGCTCGCCTGCGCGACCGCCATCATTCCCGTGGCGCCCCATCGTGATTTGATTTCAGGGTGGCCGGTCAGGATGGAACGATGGACTCCTCGAAGCACAGATGTCGGAGGATGGCGTGAGGGCCTTCATCTTCGGGTTGCTCGTCGCCGTGTCCGCCACCGGATGCGTTAGAGAGCCGGAGGGCCCGCCCGAGGTGCCCCTCCTCCCCGGCGGGTACCGGCTGAGACTGGACGGCGACCGCGTGGATCCGGGCCAATTCGTCACCGAGGAGACCCCGGACGGGCTCCGTGTGACGAACGGTCCGGGGGGGATCGCCTGGCGCCCCCAGGACACCGTCTCCGTGGGCGACTTCCGCGCCGAGGCAGCATTCACCATCATGGGCGCGCCCGTGGCGTACCGGGAGGGCTACGGGGTGTTCGTGGGCGGGCGGAACCTGGACGGCCCGTCCCCCCGCTACCTGTACCTGATGGTCCGGCCCACCGGTGAGTACATGGTGAAGCGCCGGGTGGGGCAGGCCACGGAGACCGTCGTGGACTGGCTTCCCCACTCCTCGGTCCTCCCCGTGGCGGCGGACGGGGACACACCCATGAACGTGCTGGCCATCGAGGCCGTGGGCGGAGAGGCGCGCTTCCTCGTGAACGGCACCGTCGTCTTCCGCATGCCCGCCGCGGAAGCCGAGCCCTTCGGGGTGGCGGGGCTGCGGGTGAATCACCGCCTGGACGTGATCGTGGGGAAGTGGTCGGTGGGGCCGCCGCCACAGGCGGCCCCTACGACATCCGTGCCTTGATCTCCCTCAGCTCGGATGCGGCCCACTCCCCCTCCGGCGTTCCCGCCATCTCCTCCGCCATCCGCGCCAGATCCGGAAGGGCCCGCTCGGGTGTCTCCATCCGGTGGGTGAAGAGCTCCACCACCTCCTTCCGCACCAGGAACGCCATCCCGGCAGACAGCGTCGCCTCGCGGAGCGCTCGACGGAACCACCGGGCCGCGTCCTCCGGCTTCCCGAGGTGATCACGGTAGACCCGCGCGATCCTCAGGTATGGCGCGGCATCGGACGGGTCCTCGGCCACGGCGATCTCGAACGAGGTGACGGCTTCCTCGTACATCCCCCGGGCCACCAGGGACTCGGCCTGGGAGTGCTCCTTCTTCCGCGGGGTCGCTCCTGACGAGGGAGCGTACAGGGCGGAAGCGGCGGAGCCCGCAGACGTCACGAGCAGGAGCGTGAGGAGGCTCACGAAGATCCAGCCGCCGGAGAAGCAGATCACCGCGATCCAGAACGGGGCGCCCTGCTGCACCAGGTAGAAACCCAACAGGGCTCCGAGGGCGCCTCCGATCAGGCCGAACGCCAGGGCCCGGAGTCGCGTCACCCTCTCCGCCACGTCCGTGTCCACGAGGCCGCCACGTTTCGGCGGCTCCGAGAAGGTGCGGCGGGAGCGCTGCTCCACG
This sequence comes from Gemmatimonadales bacterium, assembly GCA_041309665.1. GTDB lineage: Bacteria > Gemmatimonadota > Gemmatimonadetes > Longimicrobiales > Gaopeijiaceae > SZUA-318. Next base: position 5,080 of record JBFYZE010000299.1, read on the forward strand.
GTGTGCCTCCTACTCGGAGGTGGACTCGGACGGGTCCTCGGGCGGCAGGCCCTTCAGGTCGCGCGCCCGCTTGCGCAGCCACAGCCCCACGCCCCCGATCATCCCCAGGGGCACCAGGCTCATGAAGATGGTGGTGGCGAGGAAGGCGAATCGGTTCTCCTCTCGCGGGTCGAAGCAGACGGGGCAGGCGTGCGCCACGTCGGGAAGCGCGGCGAGGAGCAGGATCCCCAGCGGCAGAGCCCAGGCCCGGCGCATCATAGGTACACCCGGAAGTAGAGGACGGGCCACACCAGCACCACGAAGTACCAGAAGATCTGCACGGCGCCGAACTGGGCGGCCGTGAGCGTGCCCTTCCTCAGCCTCCACCACGCCCAGGCCAGGGCCGCGAGGGCGGCCAGGGCGTGCAGCCCGTGGGTCCCCACGATCAGGTAGAAGAAGGCGCCGTAGGTACTGGAGGTCATCGTGAGCCCCTCGCCCAGGAGCGCAACCCACTCGCGGCCCTGGAACGCCACGAAGAAGGCCCCCAGCAGGACCGCCGCCGCCAGGAGCGCCTGCGCCCGCCGTGGAGCCTTCCTGAAGGCGAAGTGGGCAACGAGAAGCGCCACGCCGCTGGCCAGGAGCGCGGCGGTGTTGAGAGCGGTCTCCTCGGCGGGGAGGCGCGGCTGCCCGAAGGGGGGCCACATCTGCCCGGCCGATCGCGACTTCACGATGGTGTGCGCCGAGATCATGCCCGAGAAGAGCATGACCTCGGTGAACACGAAGAGCAGCATGCCCATGACCGCGTCGGAAACCAGCTTCCGGCTCGGTGCAGGCTCCGCGCGGGAGCCCCGGGGGAGGGACACGGCATCCACGGGCAGGGCGGAGCCGCGCCTACTTCTTCAAGGTCTTGATGTACGCCACCAGGGCCAGGGCCTGGGCCTCGTTGTAGAGGCCGCCCCACGCCGGCATCAGCGCCGACTTCCCCACCGACGCTCCTCCCTCCCGGATGACCTTGACCAGATGGGCGTCGGTCCGCGAGGCCCAGAAGGCCGCGTCGGCGAAGCTGGCGGGCTTTGGGTTGAGCGCCGCCGCCCCCGGACCGTCGCCGGCGCCGGAGGGGCCGTGGCAGGTGGTGCACACCGTCCCGTAGGCACCCTTCGCGTCGAAGGCCTGCTCCACGGGGGCTTCCTCCGCCGCCGCCTCCCCTTCCACGCCTCCCACCGCGTGCTCAGCCGTAGCCGCGGCCTCGGCGTCGTGGTGCGGGGCCTCGATGCCCCGCGCCGTGGCAGCCAGCGCGGCGTCGTTGATCCACCGGTGCCCCTCGTGCTTCATGACGTCGGGAGCCACGCCTGCGAAAAGCAGGAACATGAGCACCACCGACGTCGACAACATCCACTTCATGATCCGTTTCTCCCACCTGAGGTGCATGAAGTTCTGCAATACCAAGTTCGCCTTCACCAGGGCGATTCCAAAGGCCGTGATGAGCGTCACCCAGCCGATCCCGAACTCGGGGCCCAGGATGCTCACCACCAGGAGCCCCAGGAGGACGAAGTAGATCTTCTTGTAGTTGGGGTGCCGAGCGCCGTGGCGCTCACCCTTGGAGTCGGTGTGACCGGGCATGTCTGCCACCTACTTGGCGATGTAGAGCAGGGGGAACAGGAAGATCCAGACCACGTCCACGAAGTGCCAATAGATGCCGATGAGCTCCACCCGATGCAGCTCCCGGCCCTTGGCCGCGTCCGCCGCGATGAACGCCATGATTATGGCGCCGGCGATGACGTGGGCCGCGTGCAGCCCCGCCGCCGTGTAGTAGAACGACCAGAAGCCGTTCGTCGTGATGGTGTAGCCGTGGCTGATCTCGTACGACCACTCGAAGCCCTTCACGACCAGGAAGATCAGGGCCCCGGCGATGGTCATCATCAGGTACTTCGCCGCGAGCTTCCCGTCGCCGTTCTCCGCGGCCTGGTGCGCCAGCACGGCCGTGAAGCTCGAGGTGAGGAGCACGAAGGTGTTGAAGGCGCCGATGTAGGTGTTGGTCACCGCCGCAGCGTTCGCCCACTCGGGGTGCCCCAGGCGGAACATGAGATACGAGGCGAGGAGGCCGCCGAAGATGACGACTTCGGAGGCCAGCACCCACCAGATGGCCAGACGGCCGGTGGGGATGCCGGTGGCGCTGCGCGTGGTCGCGATGGGCTTCTGCACGGTGCGTGGACCTCAGGGGTCGGTGTGGGCCATGGGGTGGGCCGCGTTGAGGACGCCACGGCCCCGGGGCCCAGGCGGCGTGACAACGCCAGAGCCGTAGCTATGGCTAGGAGCGCCAACGACGGGGTAACAGCGCGAAGCGCTGTCGGGGCCGTGCCGCCTCAACCCACCACCATCGGGCTTTGTATTCAACTTGCTGTCGGGCGCAAGGCGATTGCGCGGTTGATAGTTCGTCACTTCTCCTCGCCGTAGCTCTGCTACGCCTCGTCGTCGTTCCTGCTCTGAACACGCGCAAGCGCCTTGCGCGCGGCCCGCCCCATGGCCCACACCGACCCCTAGTTCGGCAGGTTCTGGGGCCAGTAGTCCTCGGCGCGGTCCGGATGCGCATACTCGTACGGGCCGCGGTACACCTTCGGCATCTGGTCCGGGGGCCAGTTCCCGTGGGGCGGCGGGGATTCCGTCGTCCACTCCAGCGTGTTGCTCCTCCACGGGTTCTTCTCGGCCTTGGGGCCCCTGAACATGCTGTGGAAGAGGTTCCAGAAGAACGGGATCTGGAACAGGAGCATGACGATGAGCGCCCACGTGGCGATCACGTCCAGGTACCTCATCGATACCAGCTCGGGGAAGTTGTTGAAGTTGTAGATGCGGCGGTGGTGGCCGCCCAGCCCCAGCACGAAGAGCGGGATGAAGATGAAGTTGAACGGTATCACCGTGCCCCAGAAGTGGATCTTGCCCAGGGTGTCGTTCATCATCCGCCCGAACATCTTCGGGAACCAGTACGTCAGCGCCGCAAAGGTGCCGACGATGGCGATGGGGAAGAACGTGTAGTGGAAGTGCGCCAGCACGAAGTACGTGTCGTGCAGGTAGATGTCCGCGCCGCTGGCGCCCAGGAAGATCCCCGTCACGCCTCCGATGAGGAACTCGGCGATGAACGCCAGCGCCCACAGCATGGGGGTGGTGAGCCGGATGGACCCTCCGTACAGCGTGGCGATCATGACGAAGAGCAGCTCGGCGATGGGCACCGAGATGAGCAGCGTCGTGACCGTGAACACGTTGGCCATGCGCGGGTCGATCCCCGCGATGAACTGGTGGTGCGCCCACACGAAGAAACTCAACACGCCCGTGGCCACCGCCGTGTACAGCATGATCTTGTAGCCGAAGAGCTTCTTCCGGGCGAACGTGGCCACGATCTCGATGACGATGCCGATCGCGGGCAGGAGCACCACGTAGACCTCGGGGTGTCCGAAGAACCAGAACAGGTGCTGCCAGAGGATGGGGTCGCCGCCCCGGGTCGGGTCGTAGAACCCGGTGCCCAGCGTCTGGTCGAAGAGGAGCATGATCGCGCCGGCGATGAGCGGGCCCACCGACAGCATGAACAGGATGCTGGCGATCACGATCATCCACACCACCAGCGGGATGTCATACGCCTTCATGCCCGGCGCCCGGGCGTTCATGAGCGTGACGATGAAGTTGATCCCGCCCAGCAGGAACGCCACGAATTCCGTCGACACGGCCAGCAGCCACAGCGTGGACCCCAAGCGCGTCAGGTTGTACTCCGAGTTGGCCGACAGCGGCGGGTACGAGGTCCACGCACCGCCGAAGCCGCCGCCCTCCACGAACAGCGACGCCAGGATCAGGATGGCGCTCGCCAGGAAGACCTGGTAGGAGAGCCTGTTGAGGCGCGGGAACACCATGTCGTCCGCGCCGATCATGAGCGGGATGAGGAAGTTCCCGAAGGCGGCGATGAGCACGGGCATCGCCACCCAGAAGATCATGATGGATCCGTGGTTCGTGATCAGGGCGTTGTACTCGCCCGGCGAAACCACGCCGTACCCCGGGACCGAGATACCCGGGAACGCGAGCTGCATCCGGAACACGTACGCCATCAGACCGCCGATCAGCCCCATGAACATCCCCGTGAAGAGATATTGCATGCCGATGATCTTGTGGTCCGTGGACCAGATGTACTTCAGGATCCCTTGAGGCCCGTGATGCGCGTGGGCGTGGGCCTCGACGGTGGCTGCCTGGACCATCGGTGCGTTCCTCTCCCTACTGGGCGCTGGCGGGGATGTTCTGTGCGATCCAGGCGGCGTGCTCGTCGACCGGCTGCACATGGATCCGGCCGGCCATCACGCCGTGGCCGATGCCGCAGATCTCCGCGCACTGGATGTCGAAGGTCCCGGTCTTGGTGGGCCGGAACCACCCGGTGATGGTCCGTCCGGGCACCGCGTCCTGCTTCAGGCGGAAGACCGGGATCGAGAAGCTGTGGAGCACGTCCCGGGACTGGAGCTGGAAGTGGTACGTCCTGTCGGACGCGACGTAGAGGTCGTCGGTGGTCCAGATGTCGTCCCCGGTGTCCAGCTCGTTGTCGAGGCCGGGGTGCTGGAAGACCCACCCCCACTGCTGGCCGATGACGCGCACGGTGGCGTCGGCCTCGGGCAGGTGCTGCTTGACGTTGTACCACACGTGCACGGCGCCGATGATGATGAAGACGTCACAGACCAGCACCAGCGCGTGCGGGATGGTGATCCAGCGCTTCAGGTGCTTCTCCTTGCCGGTGATGTACTCGGACTTCACGCCCGGCTTGGCCCGGAAGCGCCAGATGAGCCAGAAGAAGATCCCCTCGGCCAGGAAGAACCAGAATCCGACCAG
>JBFYZE010000300.1:0-6409 GCA_041309665.1 Gemmatimonadales bacterium
CGGCGCCGCCCCCGCGCTTGGTCAGGGCGGACCCGGCGGGGTCCGCTCGAAGTGAAGCTCTGCGCGCGGGAAACCAAACGGTTCGAGCGCTGGCCGGCGGATCCCCCGGAGCGAGCATCGACGGAGCCCACTTGGATCGTCGGGTCCTGGCGTCCCCCGGCGAGTCGCCAGCTCGCGGAGGGGGACCACCGGCCAGCGACGAAACCAGCAGGCCTTCCTCGCACGGCCTCGGAAACACCGAGGGGGCGCCCCGGATCCGCCCGGAACGCCCCCCCCGTGTGCAACCGCGGCGAAGAGCCGCCGATCCTAGTCCTCGTCGTCCGACGACAGGCCCAGGTCCGCGCCCGCCCCACCCAGCGCCGCCAGCACCTCGGCGGACTCGGCGGAGGCCGACAGGGGCAGGATCTCCTCGTCGTAGAACGCCTGCTCGACCATGAACTCCACGTCCTGGTACCGGTGGATGCCGGTCCCGGCCGGGATCAGGTGGCCGATGATGATGTTCTCCTTCAGGCCCTTCAGGTCGTCGCGGGCGCCCCTCACGGCCGCGTCGGTGAGGACGCGGGTGGTCTCCTGGAAGGAGGCCGCCGAGATGAACGACTCGGTGGTCAGGCTGGCCTTGGTGATGCCCAGCAGGAGGGGCTCGGACCGGGCCGGCTTGTTCCCGGCCATGATGGACTTCTGGTTGGTTTCGCGGAACTCGGTGCGGTCTACGTTCTCGCCTTCCAGGAGCGCCGTCTCCCCGGCATCGACGATGCGGACCTTCTGCAGCATCTGGCGGACGATGGTGCCGATGTGCTTGTCGTTGATCTTCACGCCCTGCAGGCGGTACACCTCCTGGATCTCGTTCAGGAGGTACTCCTGCACCGCCCGGGGCCCCTTGATGCGCAGGATGTCGTGAGGGTTGATCGGGCCTTCGGACAGGCGGTCCCCGGCGCGCACCTGGTCGCCCTCGTGGACGCGCATGTGCTTGCCGACCGGGACCTCGTACGTGCGGGGCGGGCCGTTCTCGGGCGTGACGTGCACCTCGCGCTTGCCGCGCTTGATGTCGCCGAAGCTGATGACGCCGTCGATCTCGGTGATCACCGCCGGGTCCTTGGGGCGGCGCGCCTCGAAGAGCTCGGCCACCCTGGGCAGACCGCCGGTGATGTCGCGGGTCTTGTACACCTCGCGGCTGATCTTGGCGATGGTGTCGCCCGGGGTCACCGGGTCCCCGTCGTGCACCGTGAGCTGGGCACCCACGGGGATGATGAACTCCTTGACCTTCTCGCCCCTCTTCCCCTCCCGCTGGATCCGGATGGTGGGATGGAGCTTCTTCTCCCGGTCCTCGATGACCGTCATCTGGCGACGACCCGTGGACTCGTCCAGCTCCTCCCGCATCGTGATCTCTTCGACGATGTCGGAGAAGACGATGACGCCGGGCTGGTCGGCGACGATGGGCTCCGAGTACGGGTCCCAGCTGAACAGCATGTCGCCGGACTCGATGTCCTGCCCCTCCTCCACCGCCAGGGTGGCGCCGTACGGCACCGACAGGCGGCTACGGACCTGGCCGTCCTTGGTCTTCAGGACGATCTGGCCCTCGCGGGAGGTGACGATCCTCTCCTCGTTGGGCGTCTCCACCAGGGTCACGCGCTCCAGCCCCACGGTGCCGTCGATCTTCGACTTGCGCTGGGTCTGGGCCGCGATGCGCGCCGCGGTGCCGCCGATGTGGAAGGTGCGCAGGGTGAGCTGCGTGCCGGGCTCGCCAATGGACTGGGCGGCCAGGATGCCCACGGCCTCGCCGATGTCCACCATCTTCATGGTGGCCAGGTTGCGGCCGTAGCATTGGCGACACACGCCCCGCTTGGACTCGCACGTGAGCACCGAGCGGATCTTCACCATCTGGATGCCCGCGTCGTCCACGGCGTCGGCCGACTCTTCGTCGATCAGCGCCCCGCCCTCGACGAGCATCTCGCCGTCGATGGGGTCGTAGACGTCCTCGAGGGCGACGTTGCCCACGATGCGGTCGGCCAACGGCTCGATGATGTCCTCACCCTCCTTGAGGGCGGTCATCTCCAGGCCCAGAATGGTGCCGCAGTCCTCGGATGTGATCACCACGTCCTGGGCCACGTCCACCAGCCGGCGGGTCAGGTAGCCGGCGTCGGCGGTCTTCAGGGCGGTGTCGGCCAGCCCCTTGCGCGCTCCGTGGGTGGAGATGAAGTACTCCACCACCGTGAGCCCCTCGCGGAAGTTCGACTTGATGGGGCTCTCGATGATCTCACCGATGCCGCCGGTGAGCTTCTTCTGGGGCTTGGCCATGAGGCCGCGCATCCCGGCCAGCTGACGCATCTGGTCCCGGTTCCCGCGGGCACCCGACGTCATCATCATGTACACCGGGTTGAAGCCGTCCTTGGACCGCTCCAGGTGGCGCACCATGGCGTCGGCCACGTCGTTGTTCGCGTGCGTCCAGGTGTCGATGACCTTGTTGTAGCGCTCGCCGTTGGAGATGAAGCCGCTGGCGTAGGCGCGCTGGAACCGGGTCACCTGCTCGTCGGCGTCCTTCAGGATCGCCGCCTTCTCCAGGGGCACCTCGAGGTCCTCGATGCCCACGGAGATGCCGCCCATGGTCGCGTACCGGAAGCCGAAGTCCTTCAGTGCATCCAGGAACTCGGTCGTCGCCCGCAGCCCCACCGTGGTGAAGCACTCGAAGGCCAGGTCGCCCAGCTCCTTCTTCCCGAAGGTCCGGTTCAGGTAGCCGAGCTCGTCGGGGATGATGGAGTTGAAGAGCACGCGGCCCGCGGTGGTGCGGAGCCACTTGCCCACCGTCTGCCCCTCCTCGTCCACGAACGCGCCGAACCAGTACCACACCGGGGTGTGGAACTGGAGCTGGTCCAGGCTCACGGACGTCTCCACCTGGCCGTAGCTCGAGAACCGGGGCGCCCCGGCGTAGATCACGTCCAGCTCGTCGTCGGCCTGCTGGCGCCGGCTCTTGGCGACCTTGGGATCGTTGGCCGTCTTCTCCAGGTCGCCGATCTTCAGGCCCGGGTTGGTCAGGTAGTACGACCCGATGACCATGTCCTGGGACGGCGCCGCCACCGGCCTTCCGTTGGACGGAAGCAGGATGTTGTTGGAGGACAGCATGAGGACGCGTGCCTCGAGCTGCGCCTCGAAGGACAGCGGCACGTGCACGGCCATCTGGTCGCCGTCGAAGTCGGCGTTGAACGCCGCACACACGAGCGGGTGGATGCGGATGGCCTTGCCCTCGACCAGGACCGGCTCGAAGGCCTGGATGCCCAGCCGGTGCAGCGTGGGTGCGCGGTTCAGGAGCACCGGGTGGTCCCGGATGATGTCCTCCAGCACCTCGTAGACCTTCGGATCGTCGCGCTCGACGATCTTCTTGGCCCGCTTCACGGTCTCGGCCTCGCCCCGCTTCTCCAGCTCGTGGATGATGAAGGGCTTGAACAGCTCCACGGCCATGGCCTTGGGCAGGCCGCACTGGTGCAGCTTCAGCTCCGGGCCCACCACGATGACCGACCGGCCCGAGTAGTCCACGCGCTTGCCCAGCAGGTTCTGGCGGAAGCGGCCCTGCTTGCCCTTGAGCATGTCGCTCAGGGACTTGAGCGGGCGCTTGCCCCGGCCGCGGATGGCCTTGGAGCGCCGGCCGTTGTCGAAGAGCGCGTCCACCGCCTCCTGGAGCATGCGCTTCTCGTTGCGCAGGATGACCTCCGGCGCGCGCATCTCGATGAGCTTCTTGAGGCGGTTGTTCCGGTTGATCACCCGGCGGTACAGGTCGTTCAGGTCGGAGGTCGCGAAGCGGCCGCCGTCGAGGGGGACCAGCGGGCGCAGGTCCGGCGGGATCACCGGGACGGCGTCCATGATCATCCACTCGGGCTTGTTGCGCGACTCCGGCGACGTCCCGGACATGCGGAGCGCGTCCACCACCTTCAGGCGCTTCAGCTTCTTCTTCTTCCGGTGCTGCGACGTCTCGGTGGCGATCTCCACGCGGAGCCAGTCCGCCAGGCGGTCCAGGCCGCGGCCGTCGGTGTTCCTGTCGTGGATCTTCTTGTCCGGCGTGTCCAGGCACTTGAGGAGCGTGCGCACGGCCTCGGCGCCGATCTCGGCCTTGAACTCGTCGTCGCCCTCGTCACGGGCCTTCACGCGCAGGTCGTAGTACTCGTCCTCGTCCAGGAGCTCCTGGAAACGGACGTCCTGCTTGCCCGGGTTGGTGACCACGTACGCAGCGTAGTAGATGACCTTCTCCAGGTCACGGAGCGTCATCCCCAGCAGGTAGCCGAGCTGGCTGGGCAGCGTCTTGAAGAACCAGATATGCGCAACCGGCACGGCCAGCTCGATGTGCCCCATGCGCTCACGGCGCACCTTGGACAGCGTCACCTCCACGCCGCAGCGGTCGCATACGTGCCCGCGGAAGCGGATGCGCTTGAACTTCCCGCAGTGGCACTCCCAATCCTTCACCGGACCGAAGATGCGCTCGCAGAAGAGACCGTCCCGCTCGGGCTTGAACGAGCGGTAGTTGATGGTCTCGGGCTTGGTGACCTCTCCGAAGGACCAGGCGCGGATCTCCTCGGGAGAGGCCAGCTTCACCTGGATGAAGTCGAAGTCGGCGCTCCGCTGCTCGCGGATCCTGGGAAAATCGATCATGTCGGTTACTCTTCCTCGCCCAGAGTCACGGAAAGCCCAAGCGCCTGCAACTCCTTCACCAGCACGTTGAACGACTCGGGGATCCCCGGTTGGGGCAGGTTCTCGCCCTTCACGATGGCCTCGTAGACCTTCGAGCGGCCCTGCACGTCGTCCGACTTCACGGTCAGGATCTCCTGGAGCGTGTGCGCCGCACCGTACGCCTCCAGGGCCCACACCTCCATCTCGCCGAAGCGCTGCCCACCGAACTGCGCCTTCCCTGCCAGCGGCTGCTGCGTGACCAGGGAGTATGGACCGATGGAGCGCGCGTGGATCTTGTCGTCCACCAGGTGGCTGAGCTTGAGCATGTAGATGGCGCCCACCGTGATGGGGAAGTCGAAGCGTCGTCCGCTCCGGCCGTCACGCAGCCAAGCCTTCCCGTTGGGGAGGAGCTGGGCGTGGGTCAGGAGCTCCACCACCGCCTCGTCCAACCCCGACTTCACGTTCGTCCGCCCTTTCAGCTTGTGGATCGCAGGGAAGAGGGCGGCGGCCTTCTCGCCCTTGCGCTCGGCGAGCTCGTCGGCCGCGGCCAGCAGGAACTCCCCGAGTTCGTCCAGGACCTTCTGCTGCTTCTTGCTCAGGTTCTGCGTGAGGAAGATGTCGAGGGAAACGCCGATGCCGTGGGATACCGCTGCCGCCTGGGCACCGCCCGTCCCGCCGGAGGAACCGTTCCCGTTGGTCACCGGGCCGTGCATGGACACGGGCAGGCGCGCCGCCACGCTGATGAGCTGCTCCACCTCGGCCAGGTTCGCCGGAGGCTGCGCGCTCAGGTCGAGCGAACCGGCGGCCCACTTCAGGCCGGAGAGCTTGAGCAGGGCGCCGATCTCGTTCTCCGTGGCGCCCTGGAACACCGGGGTCTTGGCCTCGAAGCCGAGGATGCGCGCCGCCCAGCCCAGGTGCGTCTCCAGGATCTGGCCCACGTTCATGCGGGAGGGCACGCCCAGGGGGTTCAGCACGATCTCCACGGGAGTCCCGTCGGGGAGGAACGGCATGTCCTCCTCCGGCGCGATCCGCGCGATGATACCCTTGTTGCCGTGCCGGCCGGCCATCTTGTCGCCCACGGAGATCTTCCGCTTCTCGGCGACGTAGACCTTCACCAGCTGCACCACCCCGGGGGGCAGCTCGTCGGGCTGGAAGACCTTGTCGATCTGCTCCTCGGTCTTCTCCCGGACCCGCTGGATGCGGCGCTGCGCCTCGTCCACCACCCGGCGGATGCGCTCGCTGGCGTCCTTGTTCTGCATCTTGAGCGTGGTCAGGTCGAGCTTGACGAAGTTGATCTCGTCGATCATCTCCTTCGTCAGCTTCGTGCCCTCCTCCATGACCGGCTGCACCGTCCCCTTCTTGAGCATCAGGGACACGGTCTGGCGCTGCAGGATGTCACGCAGCTCCTCGTCCCGGGCCTCGGAGATACGCTGGATCTCCTCGCGCTCCAGGTTGCGGAACTCGCCGATCTTGGCGCCGTGCTCCTTCTCCAGGAGCGGGTCGTCGATGCGGCGGGAGAAGATCTTCACATCGATGACCGTGCCGCTCATGCCCGGAGGCACGCGCAGGGACGAGTCCTTCACGTCCTTGGCCTTCTCGCCGAAGATCGCGGTGAGGAGCTTCTCCTCGGGGGACAGCTCGGTCTCACCCTTCGGCGTGATCTTGCCCACCAGGATGTCGCCGCTCTTCACCCTGGCCCCGATGCGCACGATGCCGCGCTCGTCCAGGTCGACGAGGCTCTCCTCGGCGACGTTGG
>JBFYZE010000301.1:0-13323 GCA_041309665.1 Gemmatimonadales bacterium
CTGGTCCTGGCCACGGCGGCGGCGTGGGCGCTGCCCCGGCCCCGCGCCGACCGGGACTGGGCTCCGGAGCAGGCCACCGCTCCGGAGATCACCGTGGAAGGGGACACCGTCCGGGTGCGCCGCCTCCGCGACTTCCGGTACACCCCGGACGGGTCGGCGCAGCCCGGGTTCAGGGACGAGGCCTTCCCACTGGAAGACGTTCGCCGGGTCTGGTTCGCCCTCGCTCCCTTCGCACGCCGGTACCGCGGCCTGGCCCACAGCTTCCTCACCTTCGAGCTCGCAGGGAACCGCTTCGTGGCGGTCTCGGTGGAGGCGCGCCGGGAGGCGGACGAACGCTATTCCCTCCTGGGAGGCCTGCTCCGCTCGTTCGAGCTCGCGTACGTGGTCGGGACGGAGGAGGACCTCCTCGGGGTCAGGGCGCAGCGGGGCGATACGATCTTCCTTTACCCGTCCGTGACCACGCCGGAGCAGGCGCGTGCCATCTTCCTCGATATGATGGAACGGGCCCGCGACACCCAGGAGCGGCCCGAGTTCTACAACACGCTCCTCAACAACTGCAACACCAACCTGAGGCGCCACGTGAACCGCGTAACGGCCGCCGGGCTCCCCTGGGGATGGGGCATCGTGCTTCCGGGCTTCTCCGACGCCCTGGCGCTGGAGCGCGGGCTCCTGGACACCGCGCTCCCCGTGGAGCGGGCCCGGGAGCGGTTCCGCGTGGATGATTCCGTGCGGCAGGCCCTCGCCGAGGGTGCTGCGGACTTCAGCCTTCGCATTCGCACCAGGGAAGAGGCGTGAGCGCGGCGCGCAGGGTGCAGACCAGAGGCGAGGAGCTGGCCAACGCGCTCAGCCACGGAGCCGGCTTCCTCGCGGCGCTGGCGGCCATCCCCATCCTCGTGGTGAACGCGGCGCGCGCGGGCGGCGCCGCGGACGTGGTGGGCGTGGCGGTGTTCGGCGCGACCGTGGCGCTCCTCTACCTGGCCTCCACCGCGTACCACCTGGTGCCGCCGGCGAGCAGGGCCAAGGGGTGGCTCCGGCGCGTGGACCACAGCGCCATCTACCTCCTCATCGCTGGGACCTACACGCCCTTCACGTTGGGCGTGCTCGGTGGACCCTGGGGGTGGTCGCTCTTCGGCGTGATCTGGGGCCTGGCGGTGGCCGGCGTGGCGCTGAAGCTGATGGCGGGCGTGCGCTGGCCCAGGGTGTCCACCCTGGTCTACGTAGCCATGGGATGGCTCATCGTCATCGCCATCGGGCCGCTCCTGGAGCGCGTGCCCGGGCCCGGGATCGCCCTCCTCGTGGCGGGAGGCCTGGCCTACACCGGAGGCGTCGTGTTCTACGCGGCCCCGCGCATGCGCTTCGCCCACTTCGTCTGGCACCTCTTCGTGCTCGCGGGCACGACGCTCCACTTCTTCGCCGTGCTGGGCTACGCCGTGTAGCTTAGAGGGCGTCCGCAGCCCGTCCCGAAACACGTCTCCGGAGCATGCCCATGCCTCGCCGCCCGGCCTTCCCGCGTCCCGGCATCGCCACGCGCGCCCGCGCCCTCCTCGCCCTCTCCCTCGTCCTATGTCTCGCCGCGCCGGCCTCGGCGCAGCAGGTGGACGTGGCAGCGCTGGACGCCTACTTCGCCCAGGCGCAGAAGGCGTGGCCGGTGCCCGGCTTCTCCGTGGCCATCGTCAAGGACGGCCGCGTGGTGCTGGAGAAGGGATATGGGGTGCGGGACGTGCGGGGGACCGTTCCCGTGGACGAGCACACGCTGTACGCCATCGCGTCCAACTCCAAGGCGTTCACCGCCGCCGCCCTCGCGCAGCAGGTGGACGCCGGGAAGCTCTCCTGGGACGACCGGGTCCTGGACCACCTCCTCTGGTTCCGCCTTTACGACGAGTACGTCACCGAGGAGATGCGCGTCCGCGACCTCCTGTCCCACCGCGCCGGGATGGGCACCTACTCGGGCGACCTGCTCTGGTACGGGACGCCGTACAGCGCCGAGGAGGTGGTCCGACGCGCTCGTCTCCTCCCCCAGGCGTACCCGTTCCGGTCGGGGTACGGCTACTCCAACCTCATGTTCATCGCCGCCGGGGAGGTCCTGCGCGCGGTGAGCGGGCAGGGCTGGCACCGGTACGTCGAGGCCAGCTTCTTCGCGCCGCTGGGGATGACCCGCTCCGTCACCTCCACCCACGCCCTGGCCGGGAAGGACAACGTGGCCACGCCCCACAAGTACCTGGCGGGCGAGACGCTTCCCATCGACTGGTACAATTGGGATGCGATGGGCGCGGCGGGGGGGATCATCTCGTCGGTGCACGACATGGCGCAGTGGCTGATGGCCCAGCTCGCCGGGGGCACGCGGAACGGGACGCGCCTCTTCAGCGCCGACCGCCAGCTGGAGATGTGGACGGTGCAGAACCCCATCGCCGTGACCGGGGCGTACCAGGCGCGCTATCCCTCCACCCACTTCCGCGGCTATGGCATGGGGTGGAGCCTCAACGACTACCTGGGCCGGAAGGTGGTGAGCCACGGAGGCGGCTACGACGGCATGTACTCCCAGGTGGCTCTGGTCCCCGAGGAGGGGCTGGGGATCGTCGTGCTCACCAACGCCATGACCGACATCGCGGGCCCCCTCGTGTACCGCGTGCTGGATGCCTACCTGGACGGCGAGCCCCGGGACTGGGCGGGGGAGGCGCTCCCGCGCTGGAAGGAGTCGCGGGTGGAGTTCGAGGCGCGCCTCGAGGCCTTCGAGAAGTCCCGTATCTCCGGCACCAAGCCGTCGCTGGCCCTGGAGCGGTACGCCGGAACGTACGGCGGCGACCTCTACGGCGACGCGACGGTGACGCTGGAAGGCAACGCCCTGGTGCTGCGCCTCCTCCCAAACCCGGACCTGGTGGCGGACCTGGAGCACCTCCACTACGACACCTTCCTCATCCGCTGGCGGAAGGAGCTGGCCTGGTTCGGGAAGGGCGCGGCGACGTTCGTGCTGGACGCGGAGGGGGAGAGCGCCGAGCTGAAGCTCGACGTGCCGAACGACGACTTGTGGTTCTACGAGCTGGAGCTGAAGCGGCGACGGTAGGGCCGGTCCGCGGCCGGGGACTCCGACCCCTGCGAGCGCTCGGTCGCGACAGCGCCCTGGTCCTGCTCTGCCTCGCGGCGTGCTCCCGGGGAGATCCCACCGAGCTGGGCACGCTGGTGCAGAAGGACAGCACCTATCTCGCGCCCGGGACGCTTCTGCCGTTCTCGGGGCCCGTCGTGCGCCACTTCGCCGGTGCGCCTGACAAGGTGCAGATCCAGGGGACGCTGGAGGACGGAACGTGGGAGGGGGAGCTCACCGTCTACCACGTCAGCGGCCGGATCCGATACCAGGGCCGCCTCTCCGCTGGGTCCCCATGCGGGGTCTGGGTGGAGGATCGGGAGGACGAGGAGGCGGGGAGCGTCTACCTGATGCTCAAGCAGGACATCGAGAGCATGGGGATCTACCCCGAGTGCCCGAAGCGGAAAGGGGTGATGTCCGCGCTGCTCAGGAAGGGAGCGCCTCCCGCCCCAGCGCGTCCCACAGCGCCTCCTGCCCCTCCGCAACCACATCCACGACGGGGGTCTGAAGCGACGCGCGGAACGCATCCAGCAGCGCGTCGGCGCTCACCTCGTCGGCCACGTAGCCCTGCCCCTCGGCGCGGGGCAGGAAGGGGTTCACGGTCACGGCTGCGAGGGGAAGCCGACGCTCCACCGTCACCTCCACGCCGCGCTCGCGGCAGCGCTGCAACGCTGCGGCCATGGCCACTGCGTCCCCGCAGAGGAGGGGGAGGACCGGGTCGTAGAAGGTGACGGCCGCGACGCGTCCCAGGAGCCTGCGGTCGTGCGTGACCTTCACGATCACGTCGGAATGGACCGGGAGGAGGAAGGAGAACTCCACCGGCGCCCCCTCCGCGCCCGCCGTGGCCTCCACGAGCTCGTCCGTGGTCGGGAAGGGGGTGTGGACCACGGTGGCGGTTCCATCGCCGCGGTGGGGCCGCGTCGGGAGCCGGAAGAACGACTCCATGGCCGCCGACTCCCGCACCAGCGCCGGGATGTCCGGCGTCCTCGCCGCTCCAGTGGCGAGAACGAACGCCGAAGCCACGGACATGGGCGCGAGGCGGTTCAGCGCCCCGTCCACGAGCGTGAGGGAGGAGCCCAGCGCCTGAACCTGGTCCACCACCCGGGCCAGCTCGGTGCGCCGGTTCGGGCCGGCGAGCACAATGGGCCCTGCCTCGAGGCACCGGACCACGACGACCTCGCCCAGCGCGGTCCAGGACCCGGTGGGGGCGAGCACCTCCCAGCCGGCGGCGGGCACACAGGAATCCGCCGTCGTGGCCACGGCGCCGGGAGGGAGCACGATCCGCGGCTTGGGGAGGCCCGTGACGTTGTCCACGGTCTCGCCGTCGTAGCCGATGCTCGTGGCCGCCACGGGGACGCCGCGGGCGGTTGCCGCGGCCACGAGAGCGTTGAGGGCGGTGGTCTTGCCGGTGTTCTTCGCCGTTCCGGCGATCCCTACGACGCGTGCCTCAGCGGCCATCCACGGTCACGCTCCCCCTCCCGAACGTGCCCGGATACGCGCCGTCCTCCGCGTTCCCCAGCGCCCCGGCGAGGATTGCGTGGGGGAGGCTCTCGAACCTCGCGACGTCCTCGAGGGTGGCGACGATGCCGTCGGTGATCTGCTGGGCGAAGCGCTCGGCCCCGGCGGTCGGCTGGATCTGGGCGCTCCCCATGAACCGGTACGCGTCGGCGACGGCACGGATGGAGTCGATGCGCGAAGCCAGGGCGATGGGGCCGCGGGAGTAGGCCTCGTCGGTGGAGGCGACCGTGATCGCCTCGACGCCGGCGGTGGCCGCGAGCGCGGCGTGGTACGACGTGGCGTTGGCCGACTGCACCCGGTCCTCGGTCTGCGTCATGAAGGCGATGGGCTCTCCCGGCCAGATGGGGGCGTCCATCAGGCTCCTGAGCGCAATGATCTTGCCGAGGTTGTAATCCACGAAGTTGTCCGCCATCTGCCCGTGCAGCACGATGTGCGGACCGAGGCAGAAGAGCGGCTTCAGGATGGGCCGGGCGCCCACCGCGTGCCCCAGGGCGGCCGTGATCAGCAGGCCGGCCAGCGTCTTCCAGGCCGGAACCCCGCTGAGCTCGTCGTTGCCGGGGATGTCGAACCCCATCCCGTTCCGCGCGGCGATGCGCATGGCCTCGAGGCCGTCCACCGCCAGCCGCTCCGGGTCGGTGCCGGCTCCCAGCGATCCGTAGACCAGGTTGATCTTCGTGAGGTCGGCCCCGGCGTGGGCCGCCAGGAGGACGGTCTCGGGGGTGTTCAGCCCCCGGTGGGCGCGCACCGTGAGCACCGTGGCCGGGTCCAGGAGCTCCCGCATCAGGCGAATGTTCTGGGCCGAGGTGATGGTGCCGTCGTTCTCGTGGGTCAGGAGGCCATCCAGCAGCCCCTCGTTGCGCGCCTCCCAGGAAGGGTTGATGATGAGGAAGCCGTCCATGCCGTAGCGCTCGCACACCTTGGCGTGGAAGATGTCCATGACCGGGCACCCGCTCCCCAGGAACTTGAACATCAACGGCTTCTCGCCGGCATGGCGGATCCCGCGGGCTCCAACCGGCTTCTGCTCGGCGAGGAGGGCGCGAAGCGCCTTCACTTCACCGTCCCGCACCCGCCGCACCCCCTTGGGCAGAGTGCCGTCCCGGTTCCCCGCCACGACGGGCCGGTCGCAGAGCTCGTGGTATTCCCGCCAGAGCCGCTCTCGCTCGCCCTCCGATGCGGCCAGCATATGCTCCCTGAGGAACGCCCGCCGCACCGCCGAGGTGGTGCGCCCCGCCGCCCACGCCAACGTCCGCTCGGTGATGGTCGAGAGGAGCTCCTCCACGCGCGGGTGGTGCAGCCGGTACGTGAAGCCGGCGGTGACGTCCGGCTTCTCCCTGGCGGCCATGTCCGCCGCGTCCATGGACTCCCGCCCCTCCACGTAGGCCAGGACCTCGGCGATGCCGCTGTGCTCGCCGAAGCCGCGGTCGAAGCCCAGCTCCGCCGCCAGTTCCGGCGTCACCGGCTTGCCGCCGATGACGATCTTCGATCGCTCCCGGACGCCCGCGGCATCCAGCAGGTCCACGAACCGGGCCAGGAGCTCCGCCACGCCGTACCCGAGGGTGCGGCTGACCATGATGAAATCCCACGGCTCCGCCGCGGCGCGCCGGACGATCTCCTCCGCCGGCAAGTCGGGGGAGAGCAGCTCGGTCCTGTGCCCTCGCTCCGCGAGGGCGTTCCTGATCATCTTGATCCCGACGTCGTGGACGGGATCGAAGGGCACGCACAGGATGGACTTCACTTCTCACCCCCCTGCGCTTCCCCGAGCCACGAGTACCGGGCGGCCGGCTTGTGGACCATGGCCCGGAGCCGGACGCGCACCCCGTAGCCGTCGAACTCCTCGAACATCACGTCCACGTCGCCCAGGTTGAGCTCCCGGCCCAGGAGGCGCGCCATGTCGCGCCCCTCCTGGGCCGACGAGCATACCAGGTAGGTCTCCACGTCCACCGCGTCCAGGACGCGGGAGAGCGCGGGACCGGTCCGCTCGGTACCCATGGCCTGCTCCTCCGGCTACTCGTACAGCCCGGCGTGCTCGCACACGATCTCGATGAGCATCACGAGGCCGCGCACGATCATGTGGGCGCGCTCGGGGATGAGCTGGCCCTTGCTGTCGGTGGTGCCGAGCCCGGGGGAGATGAAGAAGTTGGCGTCGTAGGCGATGGTGGGGATGATCCCCATCTGCGACATCCCGTCCTGGAAAAGGTGGGAGCCGGCGTACATGTCTTCGATGCTGAAGATGGGCACGCCGAGCTTTCCGTCCTTCCAGGTATCCTCGTAGTTGACCTCCACCGTCCCGCAGTTGCGGCTCTTGTAGAAGGTGAACCCGTCGCGGATGCGGGGGTCGAGCTTCCCGAACTCCTCCACCACGATGTCGTACAGAACGTCCACGGGCTTGGTGAGCACCTCGGGCTTCTCCAGCAGGACCCTGAGCGCCGCCACCTGGCCCGAGAGCCCCTCCTTGCCCGGGTCCTGGGTCACATAGGCGGCCTTGCCGTACGAACCCGTCGTGCCCCAGCGCGCGCCGTGCATCCCGAGGGCGCGGCGGATGTTCACCATCACGTCTTCCTTCCCGACGATGAGGCCGCTGGTGGGGGACCCACTCGCCTTGTCCATGCTGTAGACGATGGCGTCGGCGCCCACGTTGCGGATGTTCGTGCCGATGAAGGGGATCCCCCAGGCGTTGTCGATGACGAAGGGCACGTTGTACGACGAGGCCAGCTCGGCGATTCCCTTGAGAAGCTTCGGTGTTCCGGCCTTGTCCTTGTCGCCGTACCCGTACCCGGGCGTGTCGTAGCCCAGCGACGAGAAGCCGGTGACGAGGGGACCATGGCGCTCGGCCACCGTCTCCATGGCCTCGAGAGACTCCTTGACCTTCAGGTGCTTCATGAGCGGCACGGGGTGGTACTTGATCCCGTGGACCGTGTAGTCGGCACCGGCCATGGGCACGATCACGGTGTCGAGATTGTTCTGGCGCTTCCCGTAGAAACCCAGCTCGCCCGCCGTGCTCCCCCGATCCGCCAGGATGTCCTTGTACTTGGCGGGGAACGGGCGCCCGTAGGAACCCTGGTGGTGCATGTGCCGCTCGTAGGGGACGAGGCAGCGCGCGCGGTAGTTGTCACCGCGCCCCGTGAGGGGGGGCGTCATGAGGGAGTCGAAGGAGACCCACAGCCCCGCCTCGCAGGTGTTCACCGGGCAGGCGTCGTACTCGTCGCCGTAGTAGCTCTTCACCAGCTCGCGGATCTGGTCCACGTACACGCCGAGGGGCACGACCTTCCTGCCCTCGGTGGCCATGGCGTGCTCGATGTCGTCGCGGAGCGGCGACGGGCAGCCCGAGATGGCCCCGGTGAGCCCGATGGCGCCCTTCAGCTCCGCAGGCATCTTGAGGGTCTCCGCCGCCTTGCGGGCGTCCGCGTAGATCTGCGGCATGCGCTGCTGGAGGCGCTTGTACATCTGGAAGCGGAACGTGGGGCGAGCCATGTTTGAAGTCCTTATGGAATCATGATGGATGTGGATTTCGATAGGGCGGAGCCCCCGGCTGACTTCGGCCCGCCTCGCTGCTTGTCAACTCCTATTTCCCTCCGGTCCTGATCTCCACCCGCTCCCCCACCTGCCACCCGAGGTCCTTGCCGGAGACGCGCTTCGTCACCGACACGATGACGTTCTGGTGGTTGGGCATGTGGGTGTCGTCATAGCCTGCGATGGTGCCCACCACCTCGCCGCGCACCAGCACCTCGTCCCCCGCGACGATGACGCCGCTGGTGAGGAGCTCCACGAACCCCAGGTAGGCGATGGCCTGCACCGACCCTCCCGGGACCGCCCCGGCCTCGTCGGTGGCGATGAGCTCGATGACCGCGTGCTGCGGGTACGCCCGGGAGATGGGCTGGATCAAGGACAGGGCCCGGTTGTCCAGGTACCCGTCCAGCACCACCACCACCGCGCCCTGCACCGGGCGCTTGGCGTGGAAGAAGTCCAACTTGATGAGCTTCCGAGCGTACGGATCGCCGTTCACGGTGCGCCCACCCTAGACGAACTGCTGCACGAACGACTCCACGTCGCCGTGCAGGAAGTCGATCACCGGGAGCTCGATCATCGTGTAGCAGCCCGGCTTCTGGCGCATGGCGGCGCGGGCCGCCGAAACCATGACCTGGGCCGTGAGCGCAGGGTTGTTGATGCGCATCTCGAAGGAGAAGCTCTGGTTGTGCGTGGCCCCGGACACGCCGGTGCGCTCGAGTCGCACGCCGTGGCCCACCTCCATGAGATCGTGGATGCACGGCACCTGGATGACCATGGTCGGGTCCTTCACGAAGTACGCGTCCTCCTTGATGCGCCTCTCTACATCGGCGAACAAGGCGCCCTCCTTGAGCTCGACGTACACCATGCGCCGGTGCACGCCCATGCCGGTGGGCACGGTCATGGAAAGGGCGTCCTTGACGCCTTCGATGGCCTTGACCGCGACCGTGTGCCCCAGAGACATGCCCGGGCCGAAGTTCGTGTAGGTGATCCCCTTGGGGGCCATGGCCTGGAACCAGGCCCGGACCACCGAGTCGATCCCCGGATCCCACCCGGCGGACACGATGGCGACCTTGCCGGCACGGCGGGCTACCTCGCCCAGCTCACGCCGAAGCGTCAGGATCTCGCTGTGGATGTCGAAGCTGTCCACCGTGTGCACGCCGGCCTCCAGCATCTCCGTGGCGAGCTGCTGCACGCTCCGGGATGGGCAGCAGAGCACGGCCACGTCCACCGAGCCCAGCTTCCTGATGTCGTCCACGACGGGCAGCGTCTCGAGCAGGCACGGCTGCAGCGGCCCCGGGTGTGCCAGCTTGTGGAGCGACGCCGCTCTCATCACCACTCCGGCGGCTTCCATGTCGGGGGCGTCCACGATGGACTGCAGCGCACATTCGCCTACGTGGCCGTACCCCACGACGGCGACTCGGATCATATTCATCAGTACTCCGGAATAGGTGGGTTTGAATGGTCGGACCGATCAGAACGCCGCCTTGACGAACTCCCGGTTCAACCGGGCGATGTGCGCGAGCTTGATGCCCTTCGGGCACTCGGCCTCGCAGGCTCCCACGTTCCCACACGATCCGAAGCCCAGCTCGTCCGCCTTGGCCACCATGCGGCGGACGCGATCACGCGCCTCCGGCCGACCCTGGGGGAGGAGGGCGAGCTGCGACACCTTCGCCGACACGAAAAGCATGGCCGACCCGTTCGGGCATGCCGCCACGCACGCGCCGCACCCGATGCACGCTGCCGCATCGATGGCTTCGTCGGCGTTCGCTCGGGGAACGGGGATGGAATTGGCTTCCGGCGCCGCGCCCGCGTTCGCGGAGATGAACCCGCCGGCGCGCATGATGGCATCGAAGGCGGAGCGGTCCACGATCAGATCACGGACCACGGGGAAAGCCCGCGACCGCCACGGCTCGACGACGATGGTGGCACCGTCCTCGAACTTGGTCATGCGGAGCTCGCAGGTGGTGGTCTCCGATGCGGGGCCGTGCGGCCGGCCGTTGATGAACAGCGAGCAGCTGCCGCAGATGCCCTCGCGGCAATCGTGCTCGAAGGCCACCGGCTGCTCTCCACGAAGGATGAGCGTCGTGTTCAGGTAGTCCAGCATCTCCAGGAACGACATCTCCCGGGACACGCCGTCCAGATCGTAGGACACGAAGCCGCCCTTCTGCGATGCGCCTTCCTGGCGCCAGATCCTCAGCTTGATCTTCACTTGTAGCTCCGCTCCTTGATCTCGACGTTCTCGAACACGAGCGGTTCCTTGTGGAGCACGTGCTCGGCTCCCTCGCCTCGGTACTCCCAAGCGGCGACGTGGGCGTATTCGGTGTCGATTCTCTTGGCCTCGCCTTCCGGCGTCTGGCTCTCCTCGCGGAAGTGGGCTCCGCACGACTCCTTGCGCGCCAGGGCGTCGCGGCACATGAGCTGCCCCAGCTCGAGGAAGTCGGCCACCTTGACCGCCTTCTCCAGCTCCTGGTTCACCTGGTCCTGCCGTCCCGGCACCTTCACCTCGCGCCAGAACTCCTGCTTCAGGTCCGAGATGGCGCCCAGGGCCCGGGTCAGGCCGGTCTCGTTGCGTACCATGCCGCAGTCGTCCCACATGATCTTGCCCAGCCGCTTGTGGAACGAGGTGACGGTCTGCTTGCCGTTCACCGCCACGAGCCGGTCCAGCTTGTCGCGGGCGTCCTTCTCTGCGGCGGCGAACTCTGCCCCGTCGGTGGCGAGACGCGGTACTTTGATCTTGTCGGCCAGGTAGTCACCGACGGTCACAGGAATGATGAAGTAGCCGTCGCCGGAGCACTGCATGAGGGAACCGGCCCCCAGGCGGTTGGCGCCATGGTCGGAGAAGTTCGACTCGCCGATTGCGAACAGCCCGGGCACCGTGGTCATGAGGTTGTAGTCCACCCACAGGCCACCCATGGTGTAGTGGCCGGCCGGGTAGATGCGCATGGGCTCCTCGTACTGGTTGCTCCCGGTGAGCTTGTGGTACATCTCGAAGAGGTTCCCGTACTTCCCCTCGATGGACTTCTTGCCCTGCTTCTCGATGGAGCCCCGGAAGTCCAGGTAGACCGACAGCCCCGTCTTCCCGACACCGTATCCCGCGTCGCAGCGCTCCTTGGCCGCCCGGGACGCCACGTCCCGGGGGACCAGGTTGCCGAAGGCCGGGTAGCGGCGCTCCAGGTAGTAGTCGCGCTCGTCCTCGGGGATGTCGTTGGGATGGCGCCTGTCCCCCTTCTCCTTGGGTACCCAGATGCGGCCGTCGTTGCGCAGCGACTCTGACATGAGCGTGAGCTTGGACTGGTAGTCGTTCAGCTGCGGCAGGCTGGTGGGGTGGATCTGCACGAAGCTGGGGTTGCCGAAGAAGGCGCCCTTGCGGTGCGCAGCCCATGCTGCCGTGGCGTTGGAGCCCAGGGCCAGGGTGGACAGATAGTAGATGGTGCCGTAGCCGCCGGTGGCGAGCACGACCGCGTGGCCCGAGTGCCGCTCGATGGCGCCGGTGACGAGGTTGCGGGTGATGATCCCCCGCGCGTGGCCGTCCACGACGACGATCTCCAGCACGTCGCGCCGGGGGTACATGGTGACCTTTCCCGTGGCGGCCTGCCGGATCAGGCCCGCGTACGCGCCCAGGAGGCACTGCTGTCCCGTGAGCCCCTTGGCGTAGAAGGTGCGCGACACCTGCACGCCGCCGAACGAGCGGTTGTCCAGATAGCCCGAGTACTCGCGGGCGAAGGGCACCCCCGCGGCGACCATCTGGTCGATGGTCTGGTTGCTGACCTCCGCGGCCCGGTACACGTTGGCCTCCCGTGCCCGGTAGTCACCGCCCTTGACCACGTCATAGAAGAGGCGGTAGACGCTGTCGCCGTCGTTCTTGTAGTTCTTGGCGGCGTTGATTCCGCCCTGGGCGGCCACCGAGTGGGCGCGCCGCGGGGTGTCTTGGAAGCAGAACACCTTCACGTTGTAGCCCAGCTCCCCCAGGCTGGACGCGGCGGCGGAGCCGGCCAGGCCGCTCCCCACCAGGATGATGTCCAGCTTGGCCCGGTTGGCCGGGGACACCAGGTGCACGCTGTTCTTGTGATTGGACCACTTGTCGGCCAGCGGCCCGCCGGGGATCCTCGCGTTGAGCGTGGTCATGGCGTGCTCCCCATCTGGGCCTGGACGAAGAAGTACAGGGGCAGCGAGGCGAAGCCCGCCGCGACGGTCACCGCGTAGATGTTCCCGAGGAGGGTCCAGCGTCGGCGCCAGGCGGCGTCGCTGAGGCCCAGGGTCTGGAGGGCCGACTGGAACCCGTGGGAGAGATGAAGGCCGAGGAAGACGATGGCCGTGCAGTAGAGGGCGGCGTACCACCAGACGCCGAAGCTCGCGGTGACCAGCGCGTACACGTCCTTGATCTCCGCGCCGTGGAGCTCCGTCATGGGCGGCGTGCCGAACGCGAGGCGCAAGGAGAAGGTGGAGACGTGGAGCGCGAGGAAGAGCAGCACGACCGCACCCAGGATCAGCATGTTGCGGGACGCCCAGGTGCTCCCTCCGGCCCGGTCCACCATCTCGTAACGCTGGGGGCGGGCGTCCAGATTGGCGGCCCAGAGCCAGGTGCTCACCACAACGTGGAGCAGGGCTCCAAGCGCCAGCACGGGCCGCATGGCCAGGATGGCGGGGTTGGTGGCCATCCAGTGTGCTACGGTGTTGTAGAGGTCCCGGCCGCCGTAGAGGGTGAGGTTCACCCCCAGGTGGACCAAGAGGAATACGACGAGGAACAGCCCCGAGAGCGAGACGAGCAGCTTCCTGCCCACCGACGCTTTGGGGAAGGGGAGCGCGAACGCCCGCTCCCGTTGCGTTGTCGCGGACATATGGACGAGGCCTCCGTGCGGAGGAAGGCGAGGCGGGACTTGGGAGTCCCGGGGGCCGCGGCGGGGCGCGGCCCGGCGGTGGGCGTTGACGGCTGGTGCGCGAGCGCGGAAGCGCAGGGGAGGGGGCGCGGATGCCGGCACGAGGTGGCAGGAATGCGCCGGGCGGCCCGGAAGGACTCCGGGGGATGGCTGAACGTGCCCGGATCTCGCGTACGCACCATGCAAGAAAGCTAAACGGACGGTCCCGGGGTGAAGTCGGGAGATTCCCGACAACGCCCACCCTCCACCCCCCGGTGTCCTTCCGTGTCCCCGTAAGGAAATCCCCCACAGGATGCCGCATCGCCGGGGGTGTGCCCGCCCGGCGGCGCCGCCGGGCGGGCC
>JBFYZE010000302.1:0-5965 GCA_041309665.1 Gemmatimonadales bacterium
CCAACGCCAGAGCGCATGCGTATCGAACCGCTTGTCCTGGGATCAGGTATCACTGTGGTCGGCGCCCTGGCTCCGAGCCATGGTCGCTCGCCCACTGACGTGTGACGCCCACGGGCTCGACGCCGAACTCCTTCGGATACCGGTACCAGGAGCAGGGGCGGAGTCCGCCCACGGACACGTAGGGTGGGAAGTCGCAGGCGAGTATGAGGGCCCTCATCCGGCTGGTATCCGCACCGGGAAGGCCGGCGTCCAGTGACTCAGGCCGTGCTACGGCGCCCCCGGCACCGGCCCGGTGCGCGCCGGGCCGCCCGCCTGGCCCGCCCACGTCACCGCGTTCTGCCAGAGCTTGCCGTAGTCCCCGAAGACGCCGCCCACCGCGTGGTGGGCCGGGTAGAGGCTCACGGCCACCAGGCGCTGTCCCGCCGTGCCGTCGCGATACCCCAGGAGGGGGACGCCGTCGGCCCAGAGGGACACCACGGTGGTCCCGGGCTTGGCGGCCACGCCGCCCCGGTACCCGGAGGAGGACAAGGCCTTCAGCCCCTCGGTGAGGGCGTGGGGGGTCACGGTGCCCAGGGTGGACGACGAATAGGATGCGCCCCCGCCTGAGGCGGTGAACGGATCCATGCCTTCGAGGGCGCCCCATCCGGGGGCGCGGATCCCGCTGTCGCTGCGGCCCTGCCAATAGAACGAGGCGAACACGACGTTGCCGCCCAACGCCACGTACCGGGCCAGCTCGTTGCCCAACTCCACCGATTCGTCGAAGAGCCCGTTCTGGTAGAGGAGGACCACATCGTAGGCGCGCAGCGCCTCGATGCCCGGCGTGGCGGCCACGAAGAAGAACGTGGACACGGCCAGGTCGGCCACGCCGCCCAGCACCGACGCCGTGGCGGCCACGTCGTTCACGTCGCCGCCGGAGAGGACCAGGACCCGGGCCGTGCACCCGCCCACGCGGTACTGGAACGCCGCCACGGCCGCGGCGGTGGCGCTCCCCAGGGTGACGGAGCGCTCGGCGGGGCACGTGGTGAGCCCGGCCCGCGCCGGGACGCGCACCGCGTACGTCCCCGCTGCCAGATCCATGAAGAGGAACGTGCCGTCGATGGCTGTGGTGGTGGTGGCCACCTGGGCGCCGGAGCGGAGCACCTGTACGGTGACGCCGCCCAGCCCGTTCCCGTCATTCCCGGCCACGCTCCCCCGGAGTCCGGGCCCCGTGTAGCGCACGCCCACCTGGGTCGGATCGCCTTCGTCCCCCGTGGTGGCGGTGGTCCGGACGGTGGCGGTGAACATCTCCACCTGCCCCTGGAGGGCGGTGACGGTGACGTCCAGGACCGCGCCCAGCGCCGACTCGGGGAGCGCGATGTCCAGCTCGTGCGCCGACGCCCCCGGCGTGACGCGGATCACCGTGTCGGCGTAGAGGGTGCGGTTCACCGCGTCCTCCACCTTCACCCGGAACCGGTCCACCCGGTCGAAGGCCTGGCCCAGCGCCGCGCCCTCCGTGGCGGGGACGCCCTCGGCGGCCTGGAGGCTCAGGGCGAGGGCGATCCCGCCGTCGGCGGGCCCGGTCGAGTCCGAGCAGGCGGAAAGAGCCGCGGAGAGGGATGCGCAGATCAGCGCGGCGAGGAGGGATCTCCGCACCCGCCACTCCCGCGCCCTCACGCTCCACCTCCCCGCACGCTCAGCCCCACGCTCCCCTGCACCCCGTCGTAGGCGATCCCGTCCAGGTCGCCGGAGAGGCGGCCGGCGCCCACGTCCAGCCGGATGGGCCCGACTCGGAGCCCGACGCCGGCGGTGAGGGCCTTCAGCCCGTCCTCGGCGACGGCGTACCCGCCGCGGAGCACGAGGAACTTGAGCCGCTGCTCCACGCCGGCGGACACGCGCTGCTCCCAAGGGGCGCTCTGGCGGCCCCGGGGGGAGACGGCGGAAGCGTCCAGCTCGACGCGGGTGCCGTGGATGCCCTCCCATCCGACTCCGGCCCGGTACACGGTGGGGAAGTACGCCTGGGCGAAGAGCCCGCGGGCCGCCTCGAACGTCGCGAGGCTCACGCCGGAGGGATCCAGGGGCGTGTCGGCGAAGCGGTCGAGGAGCTCGGTGAGGTCCGAGGAGTCGAAGTCGTCGTCGGTGAAGGTCGCCTCGTGGCTCCGCAGGGCGTCGTCCCAGGTCATGCGCTGCGCGATGTTCTGGGCGGCCAGGGACATGGCCCACCCGCGTCCCATATCCAGCGCGAGCCCCACGTCCACGCCCCACCCGGAGCCCCCGGGAGCCTCCACGGCCACACCGGTCAGGCGGAGTGTCTCGTCGTTCAGGTCGATCTCGGGCTCGAAGAAGCGCCCCTGCACAAGTCGGTGCCCCTGCACGTAGCGTGCGGCGATCCCGAGGCCCAGCCGGTCGGCGAACGTGAACCCATACCCCAGCGTCATCTCCGTGAACGAGGCGACGCGAAAGCCGGTCTCGCGCACGGCATACTCGCGGATGCGCTCGGGGTTGAAGCCGCTCACGGTGAGGTCGGCGACCTCGCGGCTCATGGCCGCTTCGGCCAGGACCCGGTTGCGCACGCGGAGCCCGACCGGGCCCCAGGAGAGGGCGAACCCGGGGAGGGTAGCCTCGGGGGAGGGGAAGTCACCGGCCTCGGCGCCCTTGGACACGGCGTACCCCTCGGTGAGCGCCGACACCCGGAACCCGCCGGCGGGGAGGCGGTCCACCAGGGCCTGGTCGCCCTCGCCGGCGGCGGTGGCGATGTCCCAGAGGTCCTCCATCGTCGTGCCGGTGAGAAGCCCGGCGGCGCCCAGGTCCACCAGGGAGAGGGACCACCCCCGGGAGAACCCCAGGTTGGCGGGGTTGAAGTCCAGGGCGTCCACGCCCCGGGACCACACCACGCCCGTCCCGCCCATGCCGCCCGAGACCGGGCCGCCGGCCCACTGCGCAGACGCAGCGCAGGGAAGGGAAAGCGCGCACCCCAGCGCAAACGCGGCAGCCGCTGCAGCATATGCGAACCGCACCAGCGCCGCACGCCTCATCACCAGCGCCGCACGTCTCATCCGCGCAGCCTCACCAGGATGATCACGTGGGCCACGGTGGTGGAGCCGTCTTCGTTCTCGAGCTCCACGTCGTCCTCCATCCGGAAGGTGAGGAGGCGACCGGTGCCGATGGGGTAGAGCCCGTACTCGAAGGTCTTGTCGCTCCCGTCGGAGGTCCGGGCCAGGATCATCTTGTTCCCCACGAACCGAACGCCGGTCAGGAGCGGCGTGAGCGACCCGAACCCGGTCCGGACCGTTTCGTCCACGTCGTAGCTGCTCACCGCCCGGCCGAGTTGCGCGCGCAGCGTCCCGCGCACGCTCAGGCTGCCGATGGCCTCGGTGGGCAACCCGTCGGGCCCCGATCCGCTGAGGGTGATGTCGGCCTCGAGCTGAGGGGAGAGGATGGCCAGTGTCCCACCCAACCGCGCGAGGAGCTCGGACGAGGCGTACATCTGCACCATGCCGGACGAGAAGCAACGGCGGCCCGCGGGCCGGCACGATGCCTGGAAGCGCTGGGCTCCGGCCACCGTGTAGGGGCCGTCGGCACCCGACCCGCCCGAGCCGAACGCGCCACCGCCCAGCGTGGGTGGAAGGCCTGTGCCCACGGGGATGGCGTCGTCGGAAAACACGGCGGCCACGGGGCCGAGCGTGGTGACCGACGCGCTGAGGAGCCCGGAGGTGCCGTCGTAGCTTCCAGCGCCCACCAGGTTGGCCCGACCCGCGGAGGACTGCGCCACGCCCAGTCGGACGGCGTCCACGGCAGGGATGTCCTTCACCGGGAGCCGGAGCGACACCCGCGCGGGGACGGCGAGCTGCAGCCCCGCCGGGGCGACGTCGAACACGGTGCCGGGAATGATCTGCCCCGCATCCCCCGGGAACGCGGCGTCCAGGCGTGGCGTCAGGGTGATCTGGGCCCCGCTCTTCAGCGCCCCCACCGGGAACACGACGGCGAGACCCGAGGACAGGCTGATGGTGCCGCCCAGGGGGCCGATGTTCTTCGTTACGGCGGCGCCCTCCTCGAACTCGAAGGGGAGGGCCTGGTCCGACTGGAGGCACCCGCTCACGCCGACGCATGCGATCAGTGTGGGGACGAGCGCTGGGTGCGCGACGGTGGAGGGCCGGGGGGCGCGCGGGGGCATGCTTCAAGCTGGGATGCGATCGTCGGTTCCGCAACGACCTTGGCGCTTGCCTGACGGCCCGTCCCGGCTTCACTTATCCCCCGCTCCCCCATCCCCAAGCCCAGGCGCCCATGAGCCCCATCCTCCTGGCCGGGATCGTCGCCGGCCTCGCCCTGGTCCTCACCGCTGCCCTCACGCCCGTGGTGCGGGGCGCGGCCATCGCCGGCGGGATGGTGCGCAAGGTCCAGGCGGATCGGTGGCACAACCGCCCCACCCCGGCCATCGGCGGGGTGGCCATCTTCCTGGGGTTCGGCCTGGCCGTGGGGATCGGGTACGTCCTGGACCCCAACGCCGTGCAGGGGCTCATGGCCCGCCCGGCACAGGCGGTGCTCCCCCTCACCACCTGGGAAGGGCTCGTCCTGGCCGCTACGCTGGCGTTCCTGGTGGGGCTGGTGGACGACTTCACGCACCTCAGGCCGCTCACCAAGCTCGCCGGCCAGACCGCCGCCGCCCTCGTCCTCCTCCTGAGCGGCACCGGCGTGTGGCTCACCGGCGTCTACGCCGTGGACGCGGTCATCTCGCTCGTCTGGTTCGTGGGGCTCACGAACGCGCTCAACCTCCTGGACAACATGGACGGGCTGGCCGCGGGCACCGCGGCCATCGCCGGGGCGTACCTGGCCATCGTGTTCTTCCTCGAGGGATCGCTGGGGCTGGCCATCCTGTCGTTCGGGTTCTCGGCGTCGCTGGTGGGGTTCCTGGCCCACAACTACCCGCCGGCGCGGATCTTCATGGGGGACTCGGGCTCGCTCTTCCTCGGGCTCTTCCTGGCCGGGCTCGCCCTGGCCCCCGCTCCCGGCCTCTCCCGCAGCCTGGCCGCGGTCCTGGCGGCGCCGGTGCTCATCCTGGGCGTCCCCATCCTGGACACCACGCTCGTCACCATCGGGCGGATCCTGGAGGGACGGCCGGTGAGCCAGGGGGGGAAGGACCACACCTCCCACCGGTTCGTGGCGCTGGGGATGGACGAGAAGCCCACGCTCTGGCTCCTGTGGGGGATGGCGGCTGCGGGGGGAGCCATCGGGCTCCTCCTGCGCTCCGCGGAGCGGGGCACGGCGCTCCTCCTGGGGGGCGTGCTGGTGGGGATGGTGACGCTGATGGGGACCTACCTCCTGGCCGTGCGCTACCGGGCGCTGGGCGCCGCGGTCATGGCGGAGGAGGGCGAGGCGGGGGCGGCGGCTGAAGGCGCCGGCCACGCCGGGCTCTCTCTCTACCGCTTCGTCATCGAGAGCCAGCGGCGCTACCCCGTGGCCGCGCTCTTCATCGACGGAGTCTGGATCTCGCTGGCGTACTACGCCGCCTACCTCATCCGGTGGGAACCCTCCGAGCTGGCCCACGAGCTCCCGTACTTCCAGTCAACGGTGGTGCTCTACGTCGGCATCAAGCTGCTGGCGTTCATGGCTTCGGGGATCTACGGCACGCCGTGGGCCACGTTCGGGCTCTACGACACCCTCAAGGTGTTCCGGGCCAACTTCCTGGCGACGCTCCTGGCCGCGGGCGTCCTGATCCTGGTGGATCGGATGGGACTCTCCCGCGGGGTGGTGGCCATCGACCTCCTGGTGTGCTCGCTCCTCACCATCGGGGCTCGGTTCTCGTTCCGGCTCCTGGATGGGACCACGCGCCGGTTCTCCCAGGAGGGCACGGCGGTGGTGATCCTGGCCGAGGTGGAGGACGCGGAGCTGGCCGTGCGCCAACTCCCCAGGGTGGGCTCGCCGCGCCTGCGCCCGGTGGCCGTGGCCGCGCTCTTCATCGACGGAGTCTGGATCTCGCTGGCGTACTACG
>JBFYZE010000303.1:0-2962 GCA_041309665.1 Gemmatimonadales bacterium
TGGCTCGAGCTGGGCGTGCGCCGGGGGGGCGCGCCCGACCTCGAGCCTCTCCTCGCCGAAGCGCTGGTGGCCCTGGGAGGGCGCGCCGTGCTGGAGGGCGACGACCTCTTCCTCACGCACGTGGAGGAACCCGAGGACCTGGATGCGTTCCTGGGCCGGGCACGCCGGGTCTTCGCCGAGCTGCGGGGGCCCGTGCCCGTCGAGATCACCACGCGCTGGGTGGACCACGAGGACTGGGCCGAGACGTGGAAGCGCGGGCTGTCCCCTCGCCGCATCGGCGGGGTCCTGGTGGTGACCACCACGTGGCATCCGGTGGATCCCCACCCTGGGGACATCGTGCTCGTCATCGATCCCGGCATGGCGTTCGGGACCGCCGAGCACGGGACCACCCGCGGCTGCCTCCGCCTCCTGGAGCGCGCCGTGGGGCCGGGCCAGCGCGTCCTCGACGTCGGCGCCGGCTCCGGGATCCTGGGGATCGCCGCGGCGCGCCTGGGCGCCGGCGGGGTCCTGGCGCTGGAGGGGGACCCCCTGGCCACCGAGGCGCTGGCGGAGAACGTGGCCCTGAACGGCGTGGCCGACCTGGTGCGCTGGGAGGAGCGCTGGGCCGACGCCGCGCTCCTCGCGGCGCTGGCGCCGTGCGACGGCGTGGTGGCGAACATCGAGTCGGGGCTCCTGCGTCCCCTCATGAGCGGATTCGCTGCTGCACTCCGCCCCGGGGGTTGGCTCATCCTGTCCGGGATCCTGGAGCACGAGTGGGCGGGGATCCGTGGGACCGCCGAGGGGGCTGGGTTCGGGTTCGTGGACCTGGACGCCGACGGGGAGTGGCGTTCGGGCCTGTTCACGCGCTCCGGCGCCCGGGGCGCCGCGGACGGCGCCTAGGCTGCCTTCCGCAGCGCCCGCTCTGCGGCCAGCCCCTCCAGCACGAGCGCCTGCCAGCGGACGACGCGCCGCGCCGAGGCGGCATCCAGGTCCAGCCCCAGCCAGCGCACGCACTCCCGGATGCGGCGCACCAGGCGCGGCGAGGCGTAGGCGCCCGTGGCGTCGCCCCCGTCACGGACCGCCACGACCCAGGGCTCTCCCAGCGCTGGGTCCTCGGCTCGGACCACCGGGCGCCACGGGCCGCGCCACGGATCCAGGACGCGGAAGCGGTCGGGGCGCCCCTCGAGGAGCGAGCGCAGGCGGCTCGCCTGCAGCGAGCGCTCGCCGGTCGTTGCGCGCAGCTCGTCCAGGAGCGCGCCGAGACGGAGGGCGGGGGCGCCCGAGGCGCGCAGGATCTGCTCGGCTGCGGACAGGACGTGTTCCATGGGACCTCCCTGGAGGTGGGTGACGGGCGCTGGAGAGGGGCCGGGGAGGGAAGCTCGGGGCGCCCGCGGGGCGCGGCCATGGCCAGGAGGGACGGCGTGGGCGCGGAGGCGCGGGCGCGCATTGCGCGTGCCCCCGCCCTCCGACAAGATCGGGTGGGAGGGAACCAACGCGCGTGCGTGAGCCTCCCGGACCCCAACGCCGAGGACCCGTCCGTGAACCCGTCCGACTGCATCTTCTGCCGCATCGCCTCCGGCGAGATCCCCGCCACGGTGGTGTACCGGGACGAGCACGTCGTCGCCTTCCGGGACATCGATCCCCAGGCGCCCATGCACGTCCTCGTGATCCCCCATCGGCACATCCCGTCGCTGGAGCTGGCCGCCGACGGCGACCGGGAGATCCTGGGGCGCATCCTCCTGGCGGCGAGCGCCGCCGCCCGCGCCGAGGGGTTCGCGGAAAGTGGGTACCGGGCGGTGCTGAACGTGGGCGCCGACGGGGGCCAGCTCGTACCGCACGTCCACGTCCACGTGCTGGGCGGCCGGGGTCTCGCCTGGCCTCCGGGATGAGCGCCGTCGGGGCCCGGCCGCGCGCCTCATGGGCGCCGTGCGCGCGTTGACCCCCCCCGCACTGCCGGGGTATCTTCGGCTCTCCCCGGCCGCGCACCGTTCCCAGGTGTTCCGAACCCAGCGCCCGTCGCCGCCGGGGACCTCCGGCGGGCGCGCCAGACGGGGCCCGTGAAGCGATGGCCAGCCAATTCGAGCAGCGGGTCAGGGCGGACATCAACGACGCCATGAGGCACGCGCACAAGGAGCGCACCGGCGTCCTCAGGATGCTCCTGTCCGAGCTCAAGAACCGCGAGATCGAGCTCCAGGCGAAGACCCCCGGATACGAGTTGACCGACGAGGACTGCCTCGGGGTGGTCTCCAGGGCGGTCAAGCAGCGCAAGGATTCGGTGGCCCAGTACCGGGCCGGCGGCCGCGAGGACCTCGCGGCGAAGGAGGAGGCGGAGATCGCCATCCTGCAGCAGTACCTCCCCGCGCAGCTCACCGCCGACGACGTGCGCGCCATGGTGCGGCAGCTCGTCGTCGCCGGCGCCGACAACATGGGCGCGGTCATGAAGCAGCTGAGCCCCCGGATCAAGGGACGTTTCGACGGCGCCGAGGCCAACCGCATCGTGAGGGAGGTGCTGGGCGCTTGACGTCGGCGGCAGGCGCCCGGGAGGGTGGCGGCCACGCCCTGGAGGTCCTCGAGTTCCGGCGGGTCCTCGGGCGGGTGGCCGAGCGGGCGTCCTGCGACCTCGCCCGGGAGCGCGTGCTCGCCCTGGCGCCCGGCCGGGACGCCGACGCCATCCGCCGGGAGCTGGCCCGGGTGGGCGCCACCATGCGCTTCGCCGAGGAGAAGCCGGGGTGGGGGCTCCCGCCCATCCCCGACGCACGCACCGCGCTCCGCCACCTGGCCGCGGAGGGCGCCGTGCTGGAGCCCCTCCAGCTCCACGCTCTGGGCACGCTCCTCCAGTCGTCGCGGCTCGTCGCCGCCGAGATGGACGCGCGCGAGGGCGGCTGCGGGGAGCTGGGAACGGTGCGCACGCGCCTCGCGCAGGACCGCCCCGCGGAGGAGATCCTGGCGCGCTCCGTGGACGCCGAGGGGAGCGTGCTCGACA
>JBFYZE010000304.1:0-12512 GCA_041309665.1 Gemmatimonadales bacterium
GGCCTCGCGCAGCGCGCCATGCTCCTCGTCTACCTGGTCCTGAAGCAGGACCGCTTCACCGGGTACGACGCCCACTACTTTCCGTCGCCCGAGGTGCCGTTCACTCGGCTCTCCGAGCCCAAGAACTACTCGGGTCGGACGGACCCGGCGGGGCGCACGGTGCTGTGCGCCGAGCTCCCGTGCTCCACGGCGGAGCGGGTGTGGGGCGCCGACGATGCGTCCCTGCGGACGCTCGTCACCGACGGCCTGGCCGCCGCCGGGCTACCCGTGACGAGCGCCGTCCTGGACGTGGCCGTGCGCCGCCTGCCGGCGGCGTATCCGCTCTACCGCGTGGGCTGGGAGGAGCGCTTCGACCGTGTGGACGCGTGGGCGTCGGGGCTCCCCGGCCTCCTCACGTTCGGCCGCCAGGGGCTCTACGCCCACGACAACACGCACCACGCCCTGGCCATGGCCCGCTCGGCGGTGGCGTGCCTGGGCGACGACGCCCACTTCGATGCGGCGCGGTGGGCGCGCTCCAGGGAGGACTTCACCCACCACGTGGTGGAGGACTGAGCTCCACCGTCTCCGGCGCCGCGGCCCGCCGCTGCAGGCGCTCGAGCTCGCTCCACACCCGCTCCACCGAGTCGGGCTTCAGCGGCTCCAGCGTCATCTCCCGCACGGTGCCGCGCACGCGCACCGGGCGCAGCCAGTAGGCCCGCCGCTCCGGGTAGGCGGCCAGGAGGCGGCGGTTCTCCTCGTGGAGGTCCTGGGCCACGATGGGCCCGTCCCCGCTCCACGTGGACCCGCGCTGCGCCTGCACGGTGAGGATCATGTAGCCCCCCTGCTGCTCCTCCAGGTACTGGCGCACGCCGCACAGCGAGACCGCCGCCGTGTCGGCCTCCGTCAGGCCCGTGTAGGGGTCGCCGGGGCTCCCCGAGTAGGGGTTCAGCACCATAGCCGCCGAGTCCGCGGCCAGGGGCCGGAGCGCCGCCATCACCCTGGCCGGCTCCGTGACCCCGTCGGCCTGGAGGCGGGAGAGGGCCAGGTCGAGCTTGCACAGGCCGACCCGGTAGTAGAGCCACTGGGCCTCCTGTCGGGTGATCCCCGTGGCCCGGAGCCGGGCCTGCACCTGGATCGGCCAGGAGGCAGGGAGGAAGACCAGCGCGTCCTGCGCCGACGGGAGCGTGAGCACGGCCGTGTCCAGGCGCCGGAGCGGGTCGCTCCGGCCGTAGACGGACCAACGGTTGGGCGTGCCCAGGATCCAGCCGGAGGCGAGGAGGAGCACGACGAAGGCGTGGGCCCAGCGCCGATGCAGCTCCCTCCCGGTGCGTTCCGCCACGAGCCCACCGAAGCGCACGGTCCAGATCGCCACCACCGGCGCCAGGGGGATGAGGTATCGGGGTCCCAGGTCGTGCCCTTCACCCCAGAAGGCCACGTACCCCAGCATCACGAGGGCGCTTCCGGCGAGAAGGTACCGGTCCAGGGCGTCCAGGCGCCGGGCCAGGAGGAGCGCCCCCAGCGCCAGGACCACCGACGGAGCCGGGGCGTCGAAGAAGAGGATCTGGAGCCCCAGCAGGTACCCGTTCAGGAGCTGGAGCCCGCGCAGGAACGTGTGCGGCGGGCCCCACGGCGCCTCGTGGAACCCCAGGCGGTGCTCCGGACCCCACTGCAGCTCGAAGCCGAAGAGCGTGGGGCTCCCGTGCATGACCTGGTTCCACGCCAGGAGCGCTCCCACGGTGAGCGCGCCTCCCACGGCGAAGCCCGCCAGCGGGCGGCGGTGGGCGGGCTCCCGCCAGCCCCGGGCCAGGACCCACGCGGTGGCGGGGAGGCCGAAGGCCACGCCCTCCAGAGGTCGGATGAGCGTGGCCACGCCGAGCGCCGCGCCCCCCAGCCCCGACCAAAGCGCGGCGGAGGGGGCGCGCATCCCCCGGACCAGCGCCGCCGAGCCCACGAGGATGAAGCACAGCGTGGGCACGTGGCTCATCCACGACGCGGCGTTGGTGACGATCCAGGGGGAGAAGCCGAAGAGCGCCGCGGTGAGAAACGCCGTGCGCGCTCTCTCGCCCCGCTCCTCCAGGAGCCGGTGCAGCGCCACCACGGCCAGCGCACCGCAGAGGGGTGCCACCAGCCAGGGGAGGCCGGCCAGGAAGCCCAGCGCCAGGAGCGCGGACCACCCGGGCGGAAACTGCGAGAACGCCCGGCCGGCGTGCTCGACGACCAGCGCCGAGGAGAAGAAGCGCGCATCGTCGGCTACCGGTGCGCTGAGCGTCCCGTCGGCGAAGATCCGGGCCTGGAATGCCTGGGTGAGGGCGTCCACGTGGAGGGGGCGCCCGTCGAAGAGCGCCAGCGAGGTGGCGCCGTAGGCGAAGGCCGCCACCGCGAAGAGCAGGAAGGGGGCCGCGCGCCACCGGCCGGGCCCGGACTGCGCTCCGGCCGACGCGCCACGCTTCTCCAGGAGCCGGGCGGCTCCCCAGGCCAGGGGGAACAGGATCCCCAGCCCCAGGACCCAGAGCGCGTAGAGGGGCCAGCGGGGCGGGGGCAGGTTGCTTCCCGGCTCCCCGGGGATCCAGTCGGCCACGGGGAGGAGAGAGAGCACCGCCACGACGGCCACCGCGCCCCGGAACGCGAGGGTCGCCAGGCCTTTGCGGAGGGAGGAGCCGCCCTCTACCATGGGTTCCGGTCCGTGCTGGCTGTGGAACGGGGAGGGGCCCCAGGGGGCCGCCGGATCCGGATAGGATAACCCCCGGCCGAGCGCCGGTACACCGGAACCGCCCGCCCCCGCGACGGGGCGCAAGGACGCGGCAGGAGCGACGTATAGAACGACGAGCGGATGGACGGCCACGGGAAACGTGGCGCCGCGCTGCCGGGTATCTCCCCGCTCAACGACTCACCCGACCTGGAATGCGAAGCCCCCTCCCCCTCGTCCTCATCCTGACGCTGGCGCTGGCCACTCCGGTGGCCGCGCAGGTGCGCATCGTCGGCCGCGTCATCGACGACACCACCGAGCGTCCCCTGGAGGGCGCCCAGGTGACGGTGCGCGCCACCGACGGTCGCTTCCTCGCTCGTGTGGAGACCGAGGAGGCGGGGGCCTTCGAGTTCGCCGTGGACCGGGTGTCCGCCGTCCGCATCGACATCCGGCGCATCAGCTACCGCGCGAACGCGATGCCCATCCTCCACTTCGACGGACGCAGGTTCTTCCAGGTGGAGGCCCGCCTCGCTCCGGACGCCATCCTCCTGGCTCCCCTGGAGGTCATCGCCTGGTCCGAGGTGGATCCCAGCCCCTTCCTGGAGGGGTTCCGGGAGCGCCTCCGCGGCGGGCTGGGGCTCTACATCACGCGGGAGCAGATCGAGGCGCGCCGCCCCCGGCTGGTGACGGACCTGCTCCGGGACATCCCCGGGGTCTCGGTGGTGGGCACCGGGTCTGGGCTCCGCCCCGCGGTGCGCATCGGCAGGACCGCGGCCGCCGCGTGCGAGACGCAGATCTACGTGGACGGGTTCCTGCTGAACCGGCGCACCGGCCGGTCGCGGACCCTCTCGGAGGACTTCCGCCTCGACGACGCGGTCACGCCCCTCTCTGTGGAGGGCATCGAGGTCTACCGGGGGCTCTCGTCGGTCCCCGCCGAGTTCCTGAACCCGGACGCCCAGTGCGGCGTCATCGCCATCTGGACCCGGAGGGGCGGAAGGCCCTGAGCCCGTGCCGCCCGCCCGTTCGGGCGCCGGCCGGTTATCGGCTCGGGGCCCGGGTGCTGATGAGGATCGCGCCCTCCACGTGCCGCCCCGACGTGATCCCGGGAAGCGAGGCCGACGCCCTCACTCCGTCCATCCAGCGGATCTCCCAGGCCGACTCGGGCCCGATCTGCTTGAGCGCATCGGGGCCGCCCAGGAGCATGTTGTCCTGGAATACCACGATCTCCGACTCCATGCTGAAGCTCCGGGTGGTCCGCAGGTTCATCCACTGGGGGCGGAGCCGCGACACCACCTCGTGCAGATTGACGGCGCCGGTGGCCAGGATCTCCTCGTGGGTGATCAGGTTGGGGTCCGCGCCCTCGCGCGCCGCCTTGGTGCTGGCGCACCCCCAGAGGCCTCCGGCCGCGAGGAGGGTGATCCAGAGCGCTCTGTGCCGCATCCTCATCATGATGACGACTCCTTGGGCCGTGTTGTCCGGCGCTATCTCTGGCCGGCGGTCTACCAGCGGGGGATCCTGAGGGACGCGCCCACCGTCGCTCCGGCCGGCTGCGTCTCGTACCCGAAGTGGGCGCTGACCCGGCTGGTGAGGCGCATGAGGAAGCCGACCATGAGGTTCACGCGCGTCTCGGTGGCGTCCGGGTTCTCCGCCCAGACCAGGCCGCCGAGCCCCACCGGCTCCTCCGGGTCCACGTTGTAGAGATCGAAGACGGTCATCCTGGCCATGCCTCCGCCGGCGTACGCGATGAGCGACGGCGTGAGAGGGCGCATGAGGGCCACGTTCATGCTCCGCCAGCTCGCCTCGGTCCCGCGGAACTGCCCGCCGACCATGTCCGCCACCTGCTGGGAGGTGACGCTGGGGTCGTACCCGCGCTCGTCGGTGGGGTTCGAGATGTCGAACTTGGCGTCCAGGTAGACGCCGATCCCCCCCCACCTCGGGCTGAGCACGTACGCCCCCCCTCCCACCGTGGCGTCGGGGGCGTTGGCCACGTACCCGATCCCGTACTGGGTCGTCGTGAGCGGCTGCGGTCCGCGCGGCCGGGCCGGGGCCTGGTCCGGGAACTGCGCCGAGGCCGGAGCCGCGCCGAGAGCCGCGAGGGCCAGGACGACGACGGAGGTGGAGAAGGGGGCCAGGAGGGGACGGGACATCGGCACGCTCACCGTCGAGGGAGGGAAGGGCGGGTTCTCGGGTCGCGAAGGCCCTTGAATTTCAAGCACTTGCGGGCCAGTGTCCAGATCCGCGGGGGTACCCCCGCGCACCCTCCTCCGACCACGCTGAAGCATGATACGACGCACTCGTCCGGGACTTTCCCTCCTCCTCCTCGCAGCCGGGTGCTCGTCGGGCACGGGGCCCGAGGCCACGCTGTGGGAGGCGACCCTCGCGCCCGTCGCTCCCGCCACCGTCTCCGGGGTGGCCGCGGCGGTCGCGCAGGCCCGGCTCACCCGGGTCTCCGTGGAGATCCGCGAGGCCGTGGCCGGCGAGTCGTACGGGTGGCGCCTGGCGAAGGGGACGTGCGCGGCCGAGGGCGTCGTCGTCGGCGGCCTGGCCCTGTACCCGGCGCTCACTCCCGGCGTCTCCCGTGTCGCCGGCGCCGAGGCCGTGGTCCCGGGGCAGCTCGACCCGGGCGGCGCCCACGCCGTGAGGATCGTCCACGCAGGTGCCACCGGGGCGAGCCAGGTGGTGGCGTGCGGGGCGCTGGTGGAGACCTCCTGACCGCGGGAGGGGAGGAACACCCGGCGCCGTCCTTCGTACGTATATTGTGGCGGGTGCATGGTCCGGCACCCGGTCCAGCCTTGAAGGAGTGTCGAACGATGCGGAAGTCTCGGTTTCTCCTGGTTGCCATCCTGGTGAGCGGCTTGGCCTGGGCGTGCTCGAGCCCGACCGCGCCGTACCCCACGCCCGACAAGACCAAGGAAGATCCGCCGCCGCCCAACCCCGGCCTGGTGCGCACGAACGGCTGAGGTCGCCGGGAGGACGCGGGTCCCATCGGCGCCGCCGCGCGACGACGGGACGCGACGACCGGAAGAGACGAGGGGGGCGCCCTGACGGGCGCCCCCCTCGATGCTACCGGGTCAGGCCAGGCTCAGCCTTCACCGTTCCACTTGTACGTGCTCAGGGCCGCGCTGCCCTCGGCGCCGGCGCCGCCGTAGCTCTTGCAGGGCAGGAGCTGGAGGACCTGAGCCTCGGAGCAGGGGAGAGGCAGCTGGAGGAAGGTGTCCTTGTACAGGTCACCCCAGCCGCGGGCGTCGAAGTAGAAGTTGGCGGCGAAGGGACCGGTGAACGTGGTCTCCAACCGCTTCTCCCACTTCAGCATCTCCCACAGGTCGCCGCAGGTGCCACTGGGTAGCTTCGGCACGCAGCTCGTGTTCGTCCCGTTGGCGTCGGTGGCGTTGAGGCCGCCGACCGCGACCCGCGTCTTGTTGATGAGCGTCGCGGCTCCCGCCTTGTTGCCCGTGCGGAAGAGCCCCTCCGCCTTCAGGAGGTCCATCTCCTGCATGCGGATCTCGGCCACGTCGTAGGCGAGATCGTCCCAGTACTCCTCGCCCCGGTTGTGCTTGTACCAGGACCAGCGCCAGGTGCCTCGGTCCGGCCGGGCCCACACGCCGCCCGTCTCGTAGTCCCGGTTGACCCGGATGCTCCTGCCCGGGGCCAGGCGCTGTGCCGCCACCGTGGTGCCCTGGGGGAACCGCTTGTCCGGCGTGACGATCAGGATCTCCTTGCCGCCGATGGTGTGGTTCTTGTTCGTCAGCGACGCGGCGTTCCAGGTCTGGTAGTTCCCCGATTGGTCGGCCATGCCCCAGAGATAGTAGGCGGCCTGCGACCAGCCGTAGTACGTCCCGTACCCGAGAGCGTCGTTGGACCACCCGGCGTCGTCGGGGTAGTTGGCGATGAAGTCGCTCGTGATGCCCCCGTCGACGTCGGCGATGACGGACTGCCAGTTCACCGCCGCCCGCTCCGCCGGGGTCCGCGCCACGGCGGCCCGGTACCGGGCCTTCATGGACTTGGCCACCCGGGCCAGCTGCGGCCCGGTGAGCGGGGCCCGCATCCACTCCAGGGGGAGCGTGAACGACGCGCCCTGGGAGAGGCTGATGGACTCGTCGAAGTACCCCATCGCCTTCGCCATGAGCTCGTTGTAGCCCATGGGCTCCTGCGCCTGGGTCAGGTCCGTCGTCTCGTCCACCGCGAAGCCCTCGGCGAACAGCACCGCCACGGTGGCGTGGGACATCCCCTGGGTGAACTTGGCGAACGCCTTCGCTGCCGCGATGTCCTGGGCGTCCAGGGCGGCCTTCACGTCCGGGTTCTCCAGCGCCTTCAACCCGTCGGACAACGCCGCGATGGCCCGGTACGAATAGAACCACGACCGGACCATGTAGTTGTAGTCGGTGTCCGAGATCGAGTTGATGAACCCGATGCGCGGGATGCGGCCGTACTTCTCCATCCCCGAGTTGCCCCAGGGGGCGTTGTGCTGGAAGGCGGCGTTGGAGATCGCCATCCCGGCCGAGTAGTAGCTGTAGTTGCCGTAGAACCAGTTGTTGTACGAACCCCCGATCAGCGAGAGCACGTCGCCGGGCGTGGCCAGGGAGCGTGCGGCGTCAGGATCGTTGAGGTTCGCGATGTCGAGGTCGGCACAGGCTGTCGTTCCGAAGATCAACAGCGAGCCGACCACCAGGTGCTTGAGTGTCTTTCTCATGGGATCGGCTCCGTCAGAAGATGAGCGACACGGCGGCGGTCCAGGTGCGGAAGTTCGGGTAGGTGTACCCGTCCACCCGCGCCACGGCAGCCGAGCCGGTCTCACCGTCGGCCTTCCCGACCTCGGGGTCGTAGCCGCGGTAGTTGGTCCACGTGAACAGGTTCCGGCCCGTCACGGCGATGTCGATGGCGCGGAACCGGGAGATCCCCGGAATCGCCGCGAGCTTGTCCTGATCGATGCGGTAGCTCGCCGACACCTCACGCAGCTTCGTGAAGGAACCGTCCTCCACGAACTCGTTGTTCGGGCCCAGGCCGCCGGTGGACGTGTACATCGCGTCGTAGTAGCCCAGCGGCTTCTTCTTGTCCGCCGGGGCGTCGGCGTCCTGGTCGTACTGGCCCGTCATGCGCTTGAAGAAGCCCCACTGCAGTGCCTGGTTGTACACCGTGAAGCCGGCGCTGCGGGACACGAGGGCGTACAGGTTCAAGCCGCGGAAGTTCATGGAGGTGGAGATGCCCATGTTGTAGTCGGGCATGGTGTTGCCCACCGGGCAGTACCGGCTCTCCTCACCCGTGGTCGAGTCGGTGCAGCGGCCTGCGATGGGGGTGCCCCACATGGCCGTGGCGCCGCCCACCGACGGACCGACCGTTCCCCACTTCGGAGTGGAGAAGCCGCCGCCGCCGGTCCACACCAGGAACCCGTCGTCGTTCACCTCGAAGCCGGTGCAGTCCACGCCCTTCGGCAGGTCCGCGCAGCTCTTGGCAATGATGCCGCCGTAGAACGTTCCGACCTTCTCGCCCTCGCGGGCGTAGAAGACCTCACCCAGGCTCTGCCCGCTCACGCCGTAGACGAAGGGCGGCACGGTGAGCTCGGTGATCTCCGAGGTCGTCTTGTCGAACAGGAGCTTGGCGCTCCAGTTGAAGCCTTCCTTCTCGAGCAGCCTCAGGTCCAGCGTGGCCTCCCAGGTCTTGC
Source organism: Gemmatimonadales bacterium (assembly GCA_041309665.1). Lineage (GTDB taxonomy): Bacteria > Gemmatimonadota > Gemmatimonadetes > Longimicrobiales > Gaopeijiaceae > SZUA-318. Next base: position 8,325 of record JBFYZE010000304.1, read on the forward strand.
TCTCGATGGTCCCGGCGTTCCTCCACTGCGTGCGGAAGCCGGTGTACGAGGGCTGGGGAACCGGCAGGATCTGGTCCTTCGTCGAGGACTGGGCGTAGGTGAGCGACAGCGTCGACTTGTAGTTCAGAACGCTGATGTCCAGCCCGGCCTCGTGCTCCTTGGAGAACTCGGGCTTCAGGTTCTTGTTGCCCAGAGCGACCGGGGAGATGCGGCCGCCCGAGACCTCGTACACCTCGTACTGGGCCTGGAAGTTGGGCCGCCCGCCAGCCGTCCCGAGGGAGTAGCGGAGCTTGAACTCGTCGATGCCGGGAACGTTGAAGAAGTCCTCCTGGCTGACGCGCCAGGCTGTCCCGATCCGGTAGTACCACTGCCGGCGCTCGTCGGCGCCGAACAGGGACGACCCATCGTTACGGACGAGGGCGTCCACGACGTACTTGTCGTACATGTCCCAGTTCGTGATCAGGAAGTACCCGTCGGCCCGGACCGTCTGCAGGTACGAGTCGGCGGTGATGTTCTCCTGGTTGATGTTCGTGAACGTGGGGACGTTCGACACGGCGAATCCGTAGCCGTAGGTGTCGAACGACTCGTAGTCGTCGTTCTCGTACAGGTACCGGACCGAGGTGCGGTTCTGGATCTGGTCCGTCACCTGCCAGCGCGTGGAGGCGGTGATGGAGGCGTTCATGGCCTCGTCACGGCTCCGGAACTTGTACAGCGTGCCCACCGTGATCGCGGGGCACGGCTCGTAGCAGCGATAGCCCTTCTCGCGGAAGTTCTCGGTGTCGCGATCGAGGCGGTCGTAGCTGAAGTTGGCGTCGAGGTCGAGCCAGGAGAGGGGCGTGTACCGAACGGTCCCGCTCCCGAGGAACCGGCTGCGATAGTCCATGCGCCGGTAGTTCTGCAGCGTGTAGATCGGGTTGTCGCTCTCGGAGTCGGTCGGGTTCATGAGCAGGCGCAGCTCGCCGGGCTCATCGGGGTCCTCGGCGAGCAGGTCCACGCCGGCGGGCACCCGGGTCAGGTCGAACAGCGTGTTGCCCGAGGACTCGATGGGGGAGCCCTGCGAGGACTTCGAGTAGAACGCGCTGGTCTGGACCGTGAGGTTCTCCAGCACCGACTGGTCCACGTTCAGGCGGAAGTTGTCCCGCTTGAAGCCGGGCGTGAACCGCATGATCCCTTCCTGGTCCATGTGGCTCGCGGACACGTGGAAGTTGGTGCGGCCGGACCGGCCCTCCACCGCCAGGTTGGACTGGAGGAAGTTGGCGTTGGTGAAGAAGCGCTCGATCTGGTCGTAGGTCTGCCCCGGCCAGAGCTGGTCGTTGTAGGTGTTCCAGGCCGTGGTGCCCATCTCGCGGGGCTGCTCGCAGTCGAGCCAGTCGCACAGCGACCCGTCCCGGTCCACGAACTTGCCGCCGCTGGTCTGGAAGCGATGCTTCTTGGCCAGCAGTGTCTCGGGCGCGTAGGCCAGCCCGCTGCCGCCGTACTCGTTGCGCAGCGTGTACTGGACCTGGTCGTCGGCGACCTCCTGACCGCGCTTGGTGCGGATCTGGATGACGCCGGAGCCGGCGCGCGAGCCGTACAGCGACGCGGCCGCGGCGCCCTTCACCACCTCGATGCTCTGGATGTCCAGGGCGTCCAGGTCCACCAACCCGGAGCCGAGGATCACGCCGTCCACGATATAGAGGGGCTCCTGGCTACGCCCGCTGGCGTCGAGGCTCTTCACCCCGCGGAGCAGGATGGAGGGAGCCGAGCCGGGGCGTCCGGAGCCCGACACCACCACCGCGCCCGCCACCTTCCCCTGGAGGCTCTGGGCGGCATTGGCGGTGGGGATGGGCATGTCGGCGATGCGCACCTGCGCGACGTCGAACGGGAGCTTGGTGCGCTGGGTGGCGCCGGCCACGCCGGTCACCACGATCTCGGACAGGGAGATGGCCTGAGGGGCCATCCTCATGTCCGCGACCGCGGTGGAGCCTGCGGTGACCGTCACCTGGGCGGTGGTGGAAGCGAACCCGATGAGGATGGAGCTCACCCGGTACGTGCCCGGGGGAACCCGCAGGATCAGGAACTTCCCGTTGGACTGCGTCAGCGCCCCGAGGCCTGTGCCCTCGATGCTGACCTGTGCCGCCGAGAGCGGCTCACCCGTCTGGGCACTGACCACCGTGCCCGACACCGCGCCGGTCTGGGCGGCCGCGGACTGCGCGAAGAGCGCGGTCCCGGCCAGCAGAGCTGCGGCGAGGAGGGTGAAGCTGGCTCGGAGCGGGTTCTTGCGAACCACTTCTCTGGTCATCTGGACCTCCGTGATGGGTTGGATCACACTCACGGCCCGGTCGCCGCGGCCGCCTCACGTCGGTAGGGCGCCGACGGGGTGGAGAGGCGTACGCAGCTTCCTTTTCGGGAGAGGCATACACGACGCCCTCCCGGGACCATCGCCCAAGATCCCCCCCGGCCATTGGCACCGCAAGTATTACGCGTTCTCCGTCGCGGCCCCCTGGGGAGGCGTGGAGCCGTCCTCCCGGAGCGCCGCAGAGGGCGGGAGTCCTTTGACTACGCGGTCTTCCGGAGCCAGGGGGTAGGCAGAAGGCGCGCCGGGAGGTAGCGTGTAGGCCGACCCCCACGCGCGGCGCCCATGACCGAACGCACCCAGATCACCACTCCGGCCTCCCTGGACGAGGACCGCCAGGCCGAGCCCTCGCTCCGCCCCCAGCGTCTGGCGGAGTTCATCGGGCAGGCGAAGGTCCGCGACGCGCTGGCCATCGCCATCGAGGCGGCCAAGGGCCGGCGGGAGGCCCTCGACCACATCCTCTTCCACGGGCCGCCGGGGCTCGGGAAGACGACGCTGGCCTCCCTCCTGGCCCGGGAGATGGGGGTGAACTTCAAGAACACCTCCGGCCCGATCCTGGAGAAGCCCGCCGACCTGGTGGGGATCCTCACCAACCAGCGCCCAGGGGACGTCCTCTTCATCGACGAGATCCACCGCCTCCGGCCCATCATCGAGGAGTTCCTGTACCCGGCCATGGAGGACTGGCAGATCGAGATCCGCCTGTCCGAGGGGCCCAAGGCCCAGACCATGACGATGAAGATCGAGCGCTTCACGCTGGTGGGGGCCACCACCCGCTTCGGACTCCTCACGGCGCCCATGCGGGCCCGCTTCGGGATCGTGCAGAGGCTCAACTTCTATCCCGCCGAGGAGTTGGTGACCATCGTGCGCCGTAGCGCCGAGATCCTGGGGGTGGAGGCGAGCCCCGAAGGCGCCCTGGAGATCGCGCGGCGCTCGCGGGGCACGCCCCGGGTGGCGAACCGCCTCCTGCGCCGGGTGCGGGACTACGCCCAGGTTCGGGCCGACGGGGTCATCACCGACCAGGTGGCCGGCGAGGCGCTCACCATGCTCGACGTGGACGAGTACGGGCTGGACGAGATGGACGCCCGGGTCCTCAAGACGCTCATCGAGAAGTTCGAGGGGGGGCCGGTGGGACTGAACTCCCTGGCGGTGGCCATGGGCGAGGACGCCACCACGCTGGAGGAGGTCTACGAGCCCTTCCTCATCATGGAGGGCTTCCTCATGCGCACGCCGCAGGGACGGGTGGCCACGCCCAGGGCCTTCCGGCGCTTCGGCTACACGCTGAAGGAAGCGGGGAAGAAGGGGAACCAGGCCTCGCTCTTCGAGCAGGGATGAGGGAGCCCGACGGGAGCCGGGTCTCCGACTACGACTACCACCTCCCGCCGGAGCGGGTGGCCCGCTACCCGGCCGAGCGGCGGGACGGGAGCCGGCTCCTGGTGGTGCCCAGGGAGCGCGGGCACCTCCGCCACCTCCGCTTCCGCCAGGTGACGGAGCTCCTCCGCCCCGGCGACCTGCTCGTCGTCAACGAGAGCAAGGTGCTCCCCGCGCGCCTCCTGGGGCGCAAGCCCACTGGGGCCCCCGCCGAGATCCTCCTCCTCCGGCCCGCTCCCGGCTCCACCGACCCCCACGAGTGGGAGGCGCTGGTCCGCCCCGGCGGCAAGCTCAAGCCCGGGCGCGTGGTGGAGGTGGCCGACGACCTCCGCGTGGAGGTGCTGGACTCGGCGCCGGGGGGTGGCCGGGTGGTCCGCCTCGTCTGCCCGGGCACGGTGGAGGAGGCGCTGGAGCGCCACGGCCACATGCCCCTCCCGCCGTACCTGGAGAGGGAGGACGAGCCCCTGGACCGGGAGCGCTACCAG
>JBFYZE010000305.1:0-9597 GCA_041309665.1 Gemmatimonadales bacterium
GCGGGTGAGGCGCTGCACGCGCGCGCGCTCGAGCAGCTCGGCCAGCGCGCGGGAGGCCGCCGCCGCCACGTTCGCACCCACCGTGGGCGACGCGGCGTGGAGCGCGTCCAGCGCCGCCGCCTCGTCGTGGTAGTGGCGGCCTCGGGTCTTCAGGTGGATCTGCCAACGGTCGCGGGCGATGGTCATCTCCATGATCTCCGAGGTGCCCTCGTAGATCGTGGTGATGCGCACGTCGCGCTTGATCTTCTCCACCATGTACTCGCGCACGTACCCGTATCCGCCCAGGGCCTGGATGGCCGCGTCGGCGGCGGCGTTCCCGGCCTCCGTGGACAGGTACTTGGCGATGGCGCCCTCGGTGTTCAGCGTCCCCTCGCCGGCGTCGATGCGCGTGGCCGTCTCCTCGATGAAGGCCCTGCCCGCCTCCAGCGCGCACGCGTGGGGGACGAGGAGCTTGTGCGTGTAGCCCTGCTTCTGGGAGAGCGGGCTCCCCCCCTGGATGCGCGTGGTCGAGTAGCGCGCCGCCCTCTCCAGCGCCGCCCATCCGGCCCCCAGGCCGAAGGCCGCCACCATGAGGCGGGTGTAGCCGAACACCTTCTGCGCCTGCACCAGCCCCTGTCCCTCCACCAGCCCCACCAGGTCCCCGGCGGGGACGAGCACGTCGGCGAAGGAGAGCGCGGCCGTGTTGGACGCCCGGATCCCGTGCTTGTCCTCTGGGATCCCGTGGCTGAAGCCTTCGACGCCCTTCTCCAGGATGAACCAGGTGGGTCCGCCCGGCGCCAGCGCCAGCACCGAGAACAGGTCGGCGTACCCGCCGTTGCTGATCCACATCTTGGCGCCGTTGATCCGGTACCCCGTCACCACGCCTTCCTCGACGACGGGGGTGGCGGTCGTGCGGAGCGCGCCCAGATCCGACCCGGCCTCGGGCTCGGTGGCGCCGTACGCCATGAGGAGCCCCTTCTCGGCGATGGCGCCGAGCCAGCGCTCCTTCTGCTCCTCGGTGCCCCCGAACACGATCGGATCGCTCCCCAGGAATGTCGCGAACACCCCGGTGGCCACGGCCAGGTCGATGGAGGCCAGGAGCTCGCAGACCCGGTACACGTCGAAGGCGCCCGCCCCCATCCCGCCATACGCCTCGGGGATGAAGAGGAGCTGGACGCCCAACTCCGTGCACATGCCCCGGACCGTCTCCTCGGGGAACTCGTGGGTCCTGTCCAGCTCCAGCAGACGGGCCTGGGGGAGGTGCTCGTCGGCGAAGCCGCGGATGGAGTCGAGGATCATGCCGAGGTCTTCGGCGTCGAGTCCGGCGAGGCCTTGCACGGGCTGGCTCATGGGGCGGATTCCGGCCTGGTGCGGGGTACGGGATGGGGGTCGGCGCGTCCGGCCCGGGATGGCGTACGGACACACCCGGCCCAGCGTGGAGAAGGATCCGGAGAATGCAGGCGCGGGGCCAGGGGGGGGAACCCGAAACCTATGGGGGAGAATGCCTTGTCGGAGGTCGGGAGTTGCCCGACACGCCGGACGGCGCAGGATGCGTCCTTGCCTCGGCGCTGGTGTTGGTCATATATATGGTCATGATCCGGATCAACGTTTACGAGGCCAAGGCCCGGCTCTCCGAGTATCTGGCCCGCGCGGAGGACGGGGAGACGGTCGTCATCTGCCGCCGCAACGTCCCCGTGGCCGAGCTCCGCGGCGTGGCGCGGACCTCGGCTCAGAAGAGGCCGGTGGGGCTGGCCAAGGGGCTCTTCCGGGTTCCCGAGGACTTCGACGCACCCCTGCCCGACGACGCCCTGGACGCCTTCGAAGGGAACGGGGGGGAGAACAGCGCGTGACACTGCTCGTGGACACCTCGGCCTTCCTCTGGTGGATCACGGGGAGTCCCCGCCTTTCCGCGCGTGCCCGCGAAGCCCTCACCGATCCGGCCAACGAAGTGTCGTTGAGCGCGGTGTCCACCTGGGAGATCGCGCTCAAGCACGCCCTGGGGAAGCTCCCCCTCCCAGAAGAGCCCGAGACGCTCATCCCCCGTCTGCGCTCATCCCACAGGGTGGACGAGTTGCCGCTTTCCGAAGCGGCCACGCTGCAGCTCCCCAAGCTCCCCTCCCTGCACCGGGACCCCTTCGACCGGATGCTCGTCTGCCAGGCCATCGCCCACGGGATGACGCTGGTGACCCCGGACCCGCTGGTGCGCCGCTACCCCGTGCGGACGCTCTGGTAGGGCGTCAGCCCCTCCCGTCGGAGACGTCCAGCTTCTCCCGGAATCCGATCCGGTAGTAGGGGTTCACCACGCTGGTGGCCACGTTCTTGAGGTGCGCGCTCACCCGCTTGAGGTAGCGAAGGTAGAGGGCCACCGTCACCGCGTGTCCCGAGCGCCCGGCGAGCACGCGGGCGTCCCGGAGCAGCAGGATGTCGCGCTCCACCACCTCGGCCACCCTCAGGTGGGCCTCCATGGCCCTCCTCGCCCGGGTCTCGTCGGAGTGCCGCAGCGCCGGGATCACGTCCTCGAACATGCCGCTGACGGTCGTCTCCATCTCCCGGACGTCGTCGTCCAGCTCCAGCCCGTCGAAGGGCGCCTCCAGCGCCACCGCCAGCTCCATGATGTTCTTGGTGTAGTCGCCGATGCGCTCGATGTCGACGACGATGGCGGTGAGGACCAGGCCCATGTTCACGTCGGGCTTGGTGGCGACCGAGAAGTGGGTGACGATGTTCCGGCGGACGCTGCGCTCGTACTTGTTGAGCTGGCGGTCGCGCTGGTAGAGGTCGGCCACCGCCTTCCCCTGGGTGTGCAGGGCCCCCACGGCGTCCCGGTACATGCCCTGGGAGGTCTCGAGCATCAGAATGGCCTCACGGAAGGCCTCCTCGCAGAAGTTGGAGCCCTTGAAGAGCGTGAGGATGTCCTTCCACATGGCCGTCAATCCCGTTGGCGCGTCAGCGCATGAAGACGTAGAGGATGGGAACGATGTGCAGGGCAATATACACGGCGATCACCATGGCCGAGTTCCCCTTGGACTTGCCGGCGATGACGCCCGCCTTCCGGGCCAGCCACATGGGCAACGCCTTCAGGGGATAGAAGATCGCGATCCCCATGAGGTTGAACACCAGGTGGGCCACGGCCACCGTCACCGCGGCCGGGTGTCCGGTGGAGAACGCCGCCAACAGCGCGGTGATGGTGGTCCCGACGTTCGCGCCCAGCGTGTACGGGTAGATCTGCCGCAGGCTCAGGACCCCCGTCCCCGCGAGGGGGACGACCAGGGACGTGGTGGCCGAGCTGCTCTGCACGGCGGCGGTGGTCACCACCCCCAGCGAGAAGCTGGCCAGGTCGTTGCGGAAGAGCACCCGGCTGAACAGCCCCTCCATGCGGTCCAGAACCGCGCCCCGCATCACCCTCATCATCTGGGAGAGGGCGAAGAAGAGCAGCCCCAGGGCAATGATCAGGAGCGGGATCTCGTGGGGGATCAGCCCCACCAGGAACGCGGCCGGCGGTCCCACCAGGAGTTTGAGGGGACTCGCGAGCGCCAGCCCGCCCGCACCCTCGAACGCCAGCTCGATGGCGTGCGCGGTGCGCTCGATGGGGTGGAACACGACCTCGAGGGGCAGGAGCACCGCCGCGGCGAGCAGATTGAAGAAGTCGTGCACCGTGGACGCCGCGAAGGCCCGCTCGAACTCCCGTAAACGGGTCACGTGCCCCATCGAGACGATGGTGTTCGTCATCGTCGTCCCGATGTTGGCCCCCATGACGATGGGGATGGCCACACTGATGCTCAGCGTCCCGGCGGCCACGAGTCCCACCACGATGGTCGTCGTCGTGGACGAGCTCTGGATGAGGCTGGTGGCGAGAAAGCCGATGATGAGCCCCGCAACGGGGTCGGACGCCGTCGACACGAGCTGCTCGGCGAACCCTCTTCCGGTGAGCCGGAACGCCTCGCTCATCAACTCGATGGAGGCGAAGAAGAGGTAGAGCAGAGCCAGGAACCAGAGGACCGTCACGAAGCCGGGCACGCGGCGGCCCGCCGGCTCGTGCGCGGGCTGCGGGCGGCCTTCGGTCATGCTTCGTTCCTCAGGGGGGGCTTCGTGGCGCCTCCATTCTAGCGCGCCCGGGGCGGGGCGGAAGCCCGCCTTCTCCACGGCCCCTCGGGCCCGGCTCGCCTTGCTCCGCCCCCCGGCGCCGCCTACCGTGCGTTCCGCACCCTCGGTGCGGTGGGATTTCCCGTCCCTCGGAGACGCAATGTCCGTGGTGTACCGCATGGCAGCACGCCGTACGCTCCTCCCGGCCCGGTGACCGGCGGCCTCGTCACCAGCACGCTGGTGACCCTCGTCGTCCTCCCCCCTCGTCTATCAGACCCTGCTGGAGCGGCGCCCCGCGGACGGCCGGTCCGTTGACATCCGGGCGACCGGCGGTGAATCCTCCGGCTCCCGAAGCGCAACCCGCACCCTCGCAACCGCCACGACAGGACTCTCCCATGACACCCGGACTCCGCAGCCGCGCCGTGGCGACCCTCGCCGCCCTCGCCCTGGCCGTCGCCCCCCCTTCAGCCGGGGCGCAGGACGGCGTGATCGTCTACACGCTCGGGCGCGACACCCTGGCCATCGAGCAGTTCTCCCGCACGGCGACGCGGCTCGTGGGCGAGATGGTGTCGCGGAGCGGCGCCGCGGTCACGCGCACGCACTACGACCTGACACTCGCGAACGGACGGTTGACGGCCGCCGTCGTACGCCGCCTCCAGGCGGACGGCAAGCCGCTCGCCAACGCCCCGACCGAGTACCGCTTCACGTTCCGGGCGGATTCGGTCGTGCGCCAGAGCGTGTGGCCCGACAGCACGCAGACGCGGAGCTTCGCGGCGCCGAACGCCTTCCTGTCGATGCCGAACTTCGCGTACGCGCCGCTCGAAGTTCTGCGGGCAGCCCCCCGGCACGACTCGGTGCCCGCCGTCGGCATCGGGAGCAACGCCGTCGGCTACCTGGGGCTGGAGGCCATGCCCGACGGCACGGAGCGGCTGCGCGGCACCTCGTACCCGATGCTGCTCGCCTTCGACGGGAGCGGTCTGCTGCAGTCGGTGGATGGGTCGTTCACGGCGAGCAAGTCCATGGGCACGCGCAGCCAGGGACGTGTGGACATCGCCGCCCTCGCGGGGGCGATGAGGCCCACCGGCGCGCTCTCGCCACGGACGACCGCCTACGCGGCCTTCTCTCAGGGCCCGATTTTCATCAACTACGCGAGCCCGGCGGTCCGTGGCCGCACGGTGTGGGGGGGGCTCCTCATCCCCCTCGACAGCATCTGGCGCGTGGGTGCCAACGAGGCCGCGCACCTCGCGACGTCGAAGACGATCCAGCTCGGTGACATGACGCTCGCGCCGGGGCTCTACACGCTCTGGGTGCAGCACACGCAGGCGGCCACCTGGCTCATCGTGAACCGCCAGGTGGGCCAGTGGGGCACGTCGTACGACGCCGCGCACGACATCGGCCGGGTGCAGATGACGCTGACCACGACGCCGGAGCACGTGGAGGACTTCACGATCACGATCCGGTCGCTGGGCCAGAACCGCGGCACCGTGGAGTTCGCCTGGGGCGACAGGGTGGCCACGGCAGCGTTCACGGTGCGGCCCTAAACGGGGCCGAGCCGGCCGCCGGGGCACGACTCGAGGAGTCCGATGACCGCCGAGCGCATCTTGGTCATGGCGGCTTTGTCCATCCACGCCGTCCCGTCCGCCCTCCACGGCCAGACGGTCGCGCGCCCCCTCCCCGTGGACGTGGAGGCGGCCCCCCGCCCCGAGGCCCGGGCCACCCGGACCGCCGGGCCCATCACGCTGGACGGCGTCCTGGACGAGGCCGCGTGGGCCGCGGCCCCGGTGATCACCGGCTTCGTCCAGGCGCGCCCCGACCGGGGCCACCCCGCCTCGGAGCGCACCGAGGTGCGCATCCTCTACGACGACCGAGCGGTCTACTTCGGCGCGGAGCTCTGGGACCGGGAGCCGGACAAGCTCGTCATCCCCTCCCTGGAGCAGGACTTCGAGACCGGCAACTCGGACATCTTCGGCATCTCCCTGGACACGTTCCTGGACCGTCGCAACGCCTTCATGCTCCTGGTGAACCCGAAGGGGGCCGTGAAGGAGGCCCAGGACTTCGACGACTCGCGCCAGGAGAACGCCGCCTGGGAGGGGATCTTCGAGGTCCGCACCACCATCCACGAGCGGGGGTGGACCGTGGAGTGGGCCATCCCGTTCACGACGCTGCGCTTCGACCCCCGCAGGGACCCCCAGGACTGGGGGATGAACCTGATGCGGCGGATCCGCCGCAAGAACGAGGAGTCGTACTGGGCGCCGCTGGACCAGCGCGACCGCATCCACAGGATGTCCAAGGCCGGCACCCTGCGCGGCCTCGAGGGGCTGCGTCCCGGCCGGAATCTCATGGTGAAGCCCTACGCCGTGGGCTCGCGCGCCGACGGCGGGGCTGCCGCCCCCGTGGATGACCTGACGGGAGAGGGCGGCAAGAGCTGGAAGGGGGACGCGGGCCTCGACGTGAAGTACGGGATCACCCCCCGACTCACCCTGGACCTGACGCTGCGCACCGACTTCTCCCAGGTCGAGGTGGACCAGGAGCGGGTGAACCTCACCCGCTTCAGCCTGTTCTTCCCCGAGCGGCGCGACTTCTTCACCGAGAACTCGGGCGTGTTCTCCTTCGGGGACATCACCGAGCGCAACTACCGAACCGGGAGCTCCCTCTCCGAGTTCACCCTCTTCCACTCCCGGCGCATCGGCCTGGACGCCGCCGGCCACGAGATCCCCATCGTGGGGGGCGGCCGCCTCACCGGGCGGGCCGCGGGGTTCGAGATCGGCGCGCTCGCCATGCAGACCGACGCGGCCCGGGGGCTCCCCGACGAGGGCTTCGCCGTGCTGCGCGCCAAGCGCACCGTGGAGGGGGTGGGGGACTTCGGGGCCATCGCCGTCAACCGGCAGGCCACCGACGGGTCCGGGTCCTTCAACCGCACGTACGGCTTCGAGGCCAACCTGGCCCCCTCCCGGTACCTGCGCGTCAACTCGTACCTGGCCGGCGTGGACGACTCGGGCGGCGGCACCGACTGGGCCGGGCGCGTCTGGGCCGGGTGGCGCGACCCCTTCTGGAATCTCTCCGTCGGCACGAAGCGGGTGGGCGAGGACTTCGCGCCCAGGGTCGGCTTCGTGCGCCGGCGCGGCGTCCGGCAGAGCTACGCCACGGCCGGCGTGCACGTCCGCCCACAGTCCGTTCGCTCCCTGTCGGAGGTCAACCCCTTCGCAGAAGTGGAATACACCACCGACCTCGAAGGCCGCCTCCTCACCCGCTCCTGGACCAGCGCGCTGGAGGTGGACTACCGCTCCGGCGGGAGCGTGGGCATGCAGTTCACCGACGAGTTCGAGCGCCTGGACGAGCCGTTCACCGTGGCCGGCGGCGCGGTGGTGCCGGCGGGGGACCACGCGTTCCGCTCCGCGGCCCTGAGCGTGGGCACGTCGGCGGGGCGCCCGCTCTGGGCCAACGTGCGCGTGTCCAGGGGGAGCTTCTACAACGGCGACCGCACGTCGGCGTCGCTGAGCGGCCAGCTCCGCATGGACTACCGCGTCTCCCTGGACTTCTCGGCGGAGCGCAACGCGCTGTCCATCCCGGGGGCCCCCGACTTCGCCGCCAACGTGTACGGCGCCCGGCTCACGTACGCGGCCTCCACCCGCTTCTTCACGAGCGCGTTCGTCCAGCGCAACGCGCTCACCCGGGAGACGGTGACGAACGTGCGCGTGAACTACATCCACGCGCCCCTGTCCGACCTCTTCCTGGTCTACACCGAGCGCCGCGACGGCAACCCGGCCACCGCCACCGACCGCCTCATCAGCTTCAAGGTGACCAAGGCGGTGGCGTTCTGAGCGGCCGCGCCTGCCTTCCGGCACGGGGCCCCGCCGGCTGGGCCGGGATGGTCGCGGCCCTCCTGGCCCCCTGCGCCCTGGCGGCCCAGGCAGCGAACAGCCCTCCGCCCATCGACGTGGAATCGGCTCCCCGCCCCGAGACCCGGGCCACCCGGGCTGCCGGCCCCATCGTCGTGGACGGCGTGCTGGACGAGGCGGCTTGGGGGGCGGCGGCCGTGCTGGACCGGTTCATCCAGGCCCGTCCCGGACGGGGGCTCCCCGCCTCCGAACGCACCGAGGTGCGCATCCTCTTCGACGACCAGGCCCTCTACATCGGCGTGGAGCTGTGGGACCGGGAGCCGGACAAGCTCACCATCCCGTCCCTGGAGCAGGACTTCGACAGCAGCAACTCCGACGTCTTCGGCATCACGCTGGACACGTTCCTCGACCGGAGGAACGCGTTCATGTTCCTGGTCAACCCGCACGGCGCGGTGAAGGACGTCCAGAACTTCGAGGACTCGCGGGAGGAGAACGGCGCCTGGGAGGGGATCGTCCAGGTCCGCACCACGATCCACGAGCGCGGATGGACGGCGGAGTGGGCCATCCCGTTCGCCACGCTCCGCTTCGACCCGGCTCGCACCCCGCAGGACTGGGGGATGAACATGCTCCGGCGCATCCGGCGCAGGAACGAGTCGTCGTACTGGGCGCCCCTGGATCAGCGGGATCAGATCCACCGGATGTCGAAGGCGGGCACGCTGCGCGGCCTGGAGGGGATCAGATCCGGGCGCAACCTGGCCGTGAAGCCGTACGCCGCCGCGTCCCGTGCCCAGGGCGGTGCCGCCGGAGCCGCAGGCGGATGGGAGCGGGACGGGGGGCTGGACGTGAAGTACGGCGTGACCCCCCGCCTCACCCTGGACCTCACCTTCCGCACCGACTTCTCGCAGGTCGAGGTGGACCAGGAGCGGGTGAACCTCACCCGGTTCAGCCTCTTCTTCCCCGAGCGTCGGGATTTCTTCACCGAGAACTCCGGGACCTTCTCGTTCGGGGACGTGCCGGAGAAGAACTTCCGCACCGGGAGCTCCCTCTCCGAGTTCACCCTCTTCCACTCCCGACGCATCGGTCTCGACGCCGCCGGCCAGGAGGTTCCGATCGTGGCGGGCGGCCGCCTCACCGGGCGTGCCGCCGGCTTCGAGATCGGGGCGCTGAACATGCAGACCGACGCGGCGCTGGGGCTCCCCGACGAGAACTTCTCCGTGCTCCGCGCCAAGCGCGCCGTGGAAGGCCTGGGCGCGTTCGGCGCCCTGGCCGTCAACCGGCAGGCCACAGACGGCTCGGGCTCCTTCAACCGCACCTACGGGTTCGAGGCGAACCTGGCTCCCCACCCGTACCTGCGCATCGACTCGTACCTGGCCGGCGTGGACGACTCGGACAGCGGCTCCGACTGGGCCGGCCGGCTCTGGATCGGCTGGCGGAATCCGCTCTGGAACGTGTCCGCCGGCACCAAGCGGGTGGGCGACGACTTCGCGCCCAAGGTGGGCTTCGTTCGCCGCCGGGGCGTGCAGCAGAGCTACGCGACCGTGGGGACGCACCTGCGGCCCTCCGCGACGCCCTGGCTCAGCGAGGTGAACCCGTTCGTCGAGATGGACTACACCACCGCCCTCGACGGGCGCCTCCTCACCCGGGCACGCACCGGGTCGCTGGACGTCTCCTACCAGTCCGGAGGGAGCTTCGGGCTGGA
>JBFYZE010000306.1:0-3691 GCA_041309665.1 Gemmatimonadales bacterium
AACACGTTCGCCACGCCGGCGCTGCAGAAGCCGCTCTCCCACGGCGCCGACCTGGTCTTCCACTCGGCCACCAAGTTCCTGGACGGCCAGGGGCGCGTCCTGGGTGGCGTGGTGGTGGGCCGGGAGGAGCTGATCAAGGACGTGCGCCTCTTCTGCCGCACCACCGGTCCCTCGCTCGGGGCCTTCGACGCCTGGGTCATCTCCAAGGGGATCGAGACGCTCTTCCTGCGCGTGGAGCGCCACTCGGCCAACGCGCTCGCGTTGGCCCAGCGCCTGGAGGCGAGCCCGGACGTGGAGAGCGTGCGCTACCCCTTCCTTCCGTCCCACCCCGCCCACGCCCTGGCCAGGAAGCAGATGAAGGCCGGCGGCGCCCTGGTGGCCTTCGCGGTGAAGGGCGGGCTGGAGCGCGGGCGCCGCTTCCTCGACGCGCTCGAGATGTGCACGCTCACGCCGAACCTGGGGGACACGCGCACCATCGTGACCCACCCGGCCTCCACCACCCACTCCAAGCTCACGGATGCGGAGCGGGCCGCCGTGGGGATCGGGCCCGGCCTGGTGCGCGCCTCCGTGGGACTCGAGGCCGTGGAGGACATCATCGACGACGTCGAGCGGGCGCTGGCGGCATCACGCTGAAGGTGCCGCGGCGCGACGCCGCGCCGGCGTGCGCCCGGGTCAGCCCCCGCGCCCCGTCCCCAGCGGGTCGAGGGGGTCCACTCCGTCCATGAACAACTCGTGCCGGCGCCACGACGCAAAGAGGCGCCGGCCCCACCCGGGCCGACGCCTCAACCCATTACGCCCCGACCAGGGGCCGGAGGTTCAGAGAGCAGAGCAGCAATCCACCCGACCACCACCCCACCCGTGTATATAGACGCAAAAGGGGTGGGGAGAGTTGCACCGGGGGGGTGGGACTCAGCTCCCGCCGCTCCCGCCGCTCCCCCCGCCCGCTTCATGGGGTCCTCGGGGATCACCCGAGGTCGCCCATGTGCCTCCGCGTGAAGAGCCAGGAGCCCAGGGCGTAGAAGCCCACCGTGAGGACCACCACGGCCCCCAGCTCATAGGCGATGTCCCCCAGTCCCGCCCCGTAGCCCAGGACCCGGTTCAGGGCGGTCACGGCGTGGGTGGTGGGGAGGATCTCGTTGAGCTGGATGGTGCGGTCGCCGACGGTGAAGAGAGGGACTCCGGGCAGGGGCATCATCCCGCCGGAGAAGAACATGAGGATGAAGAACGGGAAGCACCCCACCGTCACCAGGTCGAAGACCGTCCGGAGGAACGCCGCCACCAGGACGCTGAAGGCCATGACGGAGATGCTGGTGACGCCTCCGACCACGAGGAGGACCAGGAGGGAGCCCTGCGCCCGGTACCCCACCGCGGCGGCGGTGAGATAGGTGAGGGCCAGCGCCAGGAGCCCCAGGAGGAGCTGCGTGGCGCTCACCGCCGTCAGCCACTCCGCGACGGTCAGGTGGGAGAGACGCAGGCGGATGATGGTGCCCTTGTCCTTCTCGCGGATCAGGGCCCCGGCGGCGGTGAACATGAGCATCATCAACGCGAGGACCAGGAGACCCGGCACGTACAGCTCGAACTCGGTCAGGGACATGTGCCCCGTGACGGTCTCGGGCTGTGGATACGCCGGACCGACCATGCCGGACGCCGCTCCGACGTAGACGAGCGTGGTCATGTCGGTCCAGACGGCGGCCATGAGGTAGTCCGGGTTCGCCGGGTCTCCCCGGCTCCGGAGCGGGAGCGGCACCACCGGCTCGCCTGCCCGCGCGGCCAGGATCGCCCGGGAGAACCCCTCGGGCACCACGAGCACGACGTCGGCCCGCCTGGCCTCCAGGTCGGACTCGGCCGCCTGCTCGTCCGCGGCGAGCCTCACCCGGAGGAGGGTGTCCCCCTCCTCCGAGACCATGCCCCGCATGGCCTCCACCATCTCGTCTCCGGCCCGGAAGGGCTCCCCGGCCGGGGTGACGCCACCCTCGTCGCGGTTCACCACCGCGATGTCGTACACGGGAATGGCGTGCCCGAGGTAGCCGTACATCACGAGCACGAAGAAGGGCGCGAACGACAGCGTGAGGCTCCACAGCTTCCAGTCCCGGATCGCCTCCGTGGCCTCCTTGCGGAAGAGGGAGAGCAGCCGGCGCGGGTCGGGCGCGCTCATTCCCGGAGCCCCCTCCCCGTGAGGGAGATGAAGACGTCCTCCAGCGTGGGCGTCCGGAGGGTGACCTCCCGGGGCTGGAGCCCGTGGGCTCCCAGCGCCTGGAGGACGTCCGGGATGCGGTCCCGCAGGGCGGGGCCCGCGATGCGGAGCTTGCCCGGGAGGCTCTCCATGCGCGTGAGGCCCGGCGGGAGGCAGGCCAGGAACGCCTCCACGTCGCCGGTGCCGGCCCCTCGCCCCGCGTCGCCGGCTTCCGGCACCCCCACCTCGAGGATCTCACCTCCGGCGTGCGCGTCCTTCAGCCGCTCCGGGGTGTCCAGCACCAGGAGACGGCCGTGGTCCACGATGCCGATGCGGCCGGCGAGGCGGTCCGCCTCGTCCATCTCGTGGGTGGTGAGGAGGACGGTCTTCTCCCGGGCCAACGAGAGGATGTACTCGCGCACCAGGATCCGGCTCTGGGGATCCAGCCCCGCCTGGGGCTCGTCCAGGACGAGGAGCTCGGGGTCGTGGACCAGGGCCAGGGCCAGGTTCAGGCGCCGCTTCATCCCGCCGGAGAGCGTCCTGGCGAGGCGGTTCGCCTTGTCCGTGAGACCCAGCTTGTCCAGGAGCATCAGGGAGCGCCTGCGCGCCTCGCGCCGCTCCAGGTCGTACTGGGTGCCGAGGAAGACGAGCTGCTCCAGGCAGGTGAGGGTCTCCCAGATCACCAGCTCCTGGGGGCAGAGCCCGATGCGACGGCGGCACGCCCGGGGGTCCCGGCGCAGCGAGGTGCCGTTCACGCGGACCTCCCCGCCGTCGGCGCGCAGGAGCCCGCAGATCATGCGGATGGTGGTGGTCTTTCCGGCGCCGTTCGGCCCCAGGAGCCCGAAGACCTCCCCCCGGCGCACCTCCAGGGAGAGGTCGCGGACGGCCTCCACGTCTCCGAAGGACTTCCGGAGGCCCTCGAGGCCCAGGATGACGTCGGCGCCGGACGGAGTCACAGGCTGGTTTCCTCCCGGCGGAATTCTGGCGAGCCGCGCGGCCCCGCGCCACTCAGAAGTACGTCGCGAACCCGACCTGGAACCCGGCCATGCGCGCCCGGGGGTTGCCCACGAAGTCCCGGATCCAGTGGTACCGGTAGTTGGCGCGGAACACGGTCCCCGGCGTGGGGCGGAACGAGACGCCGCTCACCACGGCGGTGACCTCGTCGCCGATGCTGCGTCCCGTGGACGAGAAGGTCCCCCGGTTGTAGTCCACGTGCTCGACGCGCAGGGCCAGCGCCAGGGCGGCGTGCCCGTGCTCCGCCGGGCCCGGGCGCCGGACGGGCACCACCACGTCCAGGTGCGCGCCCCACTGCCGGGCGCCGAAGACCTCGGCGAGCCCCGTGGGCACGTCCACGCTCGCCATGGCCGCTTCGCCGCGCACCTCCGCCCCGGCGACGTCCACGCCCACGTCCAGCGCGGCGATGCCCAGCCAGCGTCGCTCGTCCACCTCCACGCCGTCCACGCGGAAGGCGTTGTAGTGTCCCCCGTGGTAGGAGAGCCCCACCTCCCCCGACCCCGG
>JBFYZE010000307.1:0-3599 GCA_041309665.1 Gemmatimonadales bacterium
CGTCCTCCCCGGGAACGTAGTGGGACCAGTACGCCGCGTTGGGGAAGAGGGTCTCGGGGTCGGTGGCGCGCACGTAGGTGAACGCCACGTCGCGGGCGGTGGTGGGCTCACCGTCGTGCCAGAAGACGTCCTGCCTGAGGTGGAACGTGATCTCGTCGAGGGCGTCGTCCACCTCCCACGACTCGGCCAGGTAGGGGCTGGGCTGGAGCGCCTCGTCGTACTCGATGAGGGGCATGAGGGCGACGAACTGCTGGTGCTGGGTCGAGCCGTGGTCGGTGGTGGTCAGGACCATCAGCCCGTCCCGAAGCTCGCCGATGGCTCCCGCCACGACGCGTCTGCCGTAGCGCTCGTAGTCGGGGGTGGGGTGCTCGGCCTGCGCCCGGGCGAGGTACGCCTCCACGCGGGGCATGACCTCGAGGCAGAACGGATCGTTCGCTACCGCGTAGGTCTCCGGCTCTCCGTCACCGCCACACGCCGACAGCGCCAGCACGAGACTGACGCGCACGATCCTGTCCATGGGCACTCCTCACCGGCGCCACGTCCACGCGTCGGTAGCGTATCGTTCCTGCTCGAGGCGCAGGGCCCCGGCCTCTTCCTGGGGAGTGACCTCACCCTGGCTCCACGACCCACCGAGCGCAAGGCCGAGCCCCGCGGCCAGCGCCTCGGCCACCTCCCTCCAAGGCTTGAGCCCCGCCTGGCTCTCCAGCGTCGCCGGTGGAGCGGGATCGGCGCCCCCGCCGGTGAGGCGTGCCAGCGCCGACTGGTCGCCTCCCAGGATCACCGACCCGTGTTGCAGGATTGCGTCGCCGACGAGCACCTGGGCGCTCCCGACGAGCTTGCGGCCGGCGAGCACCACCTCTCCGGGCGCCGGCGCCTGGAAGCAGGGCCCGGCATCGGGCGGGAGCGCTCTCCCCCCCAGCACCACCTCCGCCGGGCACCCGAGGGCCCGAAGTCCTTCCACGAGCCCCTGGTTGATGCGCACGTAGGCCTCCCGTAGCCCTCCGAAGGCTCCCACGGGGAGGACCGAGCAGTAGGTCACCTCGTGGGCGTGGAGCACCGCCCGCCCCCCGGTGGGGCGGCGCACGAAGGCGAGCCCCTCGCGCTCCGCAGCCGCCGTGTCGTAGAGCCCCCGGGCCGGCTCGTTGCGGCCGAAGGACACCGTGTGCGGTTTCCACGCGTACAGGCGGAGCACGCCCTCCCCCGGACGAGCCGACTCGGCCAGGACGTGGTCCAGCGCCATGTTGAGCGGCCCGGGCCGGGGCGGCTCGTGGATGATCACGCGCCAGCGGAGGGGCGCCCGGTCCATGCTCACGCGCCCACCCGGCGCCCGCGCTCAGAACTCGTAGGTCGAGCCCGGCGCGAGGATCTCCACCACCGCCCTGCTCCCCACCTTCGCCCTGAACGCCTCCGCGTCCTGGGCGATGACGGGCCAGGTGTTGTAGTGGATGGGGATGACCACCTTGGGCTCGACCATCTCCACCGCGCGCACCGCGTCGTCGGGGCCCATGGTGAAGTTGTCGCCGATGGGGAGGAGCGCCACGTCCACCTGCCCCTTCAGCAGCATCATGTCCATGGTGAGCGCCGTGTCCCCGGCGTGGTAGACCCGCTTGCCGGCGAACTCGACGAGGAAACCGACGCAGCCGCCACCGTGGGTCCCCTCCGTGTCACCGGCCACGGTCCCGGTGTGCAGCGCAGGCGTGAGCTTCACCCGCCCGAACGGGAAGTCGTGCCCCCCTCCCACGTTCATCCCATGGCCGTTCTGCACGCCCTTCTCCAGGCAGAAGCTCACGAGCTCGAACGTGCCGATCACCGTGGCGCCCGTGCGCCGGGCCAGGGGGATGCAGTCGGAGAAGTGGTCGGAGTGCCCGTGGCTGACGAGGACGTAATCCGCCCACACGTCCGCCGCCCGCACCCGGCACGAGGGGTTGTCGTCGAAGAACGGGTCGATGACGAGACGCGTGCCGTCGTCCGTCTCGAGCGTGCACGCCGAGTGGCCGTGATACGTCAGTCTCGCCATCGCTGCCTCCCTTTCCGTGTCGCCTCAGTCGTCGGTCGTGTCCGCGTATCCCTCGATGGGCGGGCACGCGCAGATCAGGTTGCGGTCGCCGTAGGCGTTGTCCACGCGCCGCACCGCGGGCCAGAACTTGGCCCCCCGCGTCCAGGGCGCAGGGTAGGCCGCGTGGCTCCTCGGGTATGCGTGGCTCCACACGTCCGCCGTCACCATGGCCGCCGTGTGGGGCGCGTTCTTCAGGGCGTTGTCCTCGCGGTCGGCCGCACCATCCTCCACCTGCTGGATCTCCGCCCGGATGGAAATGAGCGCGTCGCACAGCCGGTCCAGCTCTTCCTTGGGCTCCGATTCGGTGGGCTCGATCATGAGCGTGCCGTGCACCGGAAACGACACCGTGGGGGAGTGGAAGCCGTAGTCCACCAGCCGCTTCGACACGTCCTCCTCGCTGATCCCCGACGTCTTCCTGAGGGGGCGGAGGTCGATGATGAACTCGTGGGCCACCAGGCCGTGGTCGCCGCGGTACAGCACCGGGTAGTGCGCCTCCAGGCGCTTCGCCATGTAGTTGGCGTTCAGGATGGCGATCTCCGAGGCGCGCCGGACCCCCTTCGGCCCCAGCATGGCGATGTACGCCCACGAGATGGCCAGGATGCTGGCGCTCCCCCACGGCGCCGAGGACACCGCGCCGATGGCCTTCTCCCCGCCCGTGGCATGGACGACGTGGCCGGGCAGGAAGGGCGCGAGCTTGTCGTTCACGCAGATGGGGCCCATGCCGGGGCCGCCGCCGCCGTGGGGGATGGCGAACGTCTTGTGCAGGTTGATGTGGCAGACGTCCGCGCCGATGTCGCCGGGGCGGGAGAGCCCTACCTGAGCGTTCAGGTTGGCGCCGTCCATGTACACCAGGCCGCCGTTGTCGTGGACGATGTCGCAGATCCGGCGGATGCCCTTCTCGAAGACGCCGTGGGTGGAGGGGTAGGTGACCATGAGGGCGGCCAGCGCGTCGCGGTGCTGCACCGCCTTGGCCTCGAGGTCCGCCAGATCCACCTTCCCCTCGTCGTCGCTCTTCACCACCACCACCTTCATCCCCGCCATGACCGCGCTGGCCGGGTTGGTGCCGTGGGCGGACGCGGGGATGAGGCACACGTCGCGGTGTCGGTCGCCCCGGTCTTCATGGTAGGCGCGGATCACAAGGAGCCCGGCGTACTCGCCCGAGGCACCCGAGTTGGGCTGGAGGGAGCATGCCGTGAACCCGGTGATCTCCGTGAGCCACGTCTCGAGATCGCGGAAGATCTCCCGGTACCCCTCGGCCTGGTCGATGGGGGCGAAGGGGTGCAGCGCGCCGAACTCCGGCCAGGTGACGCCCTCCATTTCCGTGGTGGCGTTGAGCTTCATGGTGCACGACCCCAACGGGATCATGCTGGTGTTCAGCGAGAGGTCCCGGGACTCCAGTTTGTGGAGGTACCGGAGCATCTCCGTCTCCGAGTGGTAGCGGTTGAACACCGGGTGGGTGAGGAACCGCGACGTGCGGCGGAGCGGCACCGGGATGTCCGAGTGGTCCAGCTCCCCGGCCAGGTCACGGGCTTCGAAGGGAGCC
>JBFYZE010000308.1:0-10638 GCA_041309665.1 Gemmatimonadales bacterium
ACGGGGGGCGGGGGAACCAAGGTTCTCCCGCCCCCCGTTATCGCCGCTGGCGTTGTGCCTACCCGAAGAATCTCACCTTCGAGAGGCCCTCACGCAACCGCTGCCAGCCGGGCCTGCTCCCGCCGGTGTTGGGGCTGTAGCTGTAGTAGTACTGGAGATAGTAGCTCTCGTCGGGGCTGGCAGCCGACACCTCGTTGAGGACGGCGCCGAACACCTTCACCCCCACCCGCCGGAGCTGCTCGACCGCCCGCTCTGCGGTGCGCTGCTCGGTCTCGCCCGAGCGCAGCACCAGCACGGCCCCGTCGGTGTGCACCGCCAGGACGGCCGCGTCGGTGACCGCCAGGACCGGAGGCGAATCGATGACGATCTGATCATAGCGCTGCTCGAGTTCCTCGATGAGCCGGCCCATGGCCTTGGAGTTGAGGAGCTCCGAGGGGTTGGGCGGGAAGGGGCCGGAGGGGAGGAAGTCCAGGTTCGGCAGGACGTTGGGTCGGATCGTCTCCCGGGCCTCCGCGTCGCCGATGAGGAGGTTGGTCAGCCCCGGCTCGCGCAGCACGTCCAGCGCGCGGTGCAGGGAGGGGCGCCGCAGGTCCGCGTCGATGACCAGCACCCGCTGCCCCTGCTGGGCCAGCATCACCGCGAAGTTGATCGCCGTGGTGGACTTTCCCTCGGAGGGCCCGGGGCTGGAGAAGAGGAGGCTCTTCACGGGCTCTTCTTCGGTGCCCATGAACGTGAGGTTCATGCGCAGGTTGCGGTACGCCTCGGCCGCGGGATCCAGGGGATCCATGGCGACGATGAGCGGGAGCCCGCGGCCGCCCAGGGCGGTGGCGGTGCCCGCCGTCTCCTCGATCCGGCGCAGCCTGGGGATGATCCCCAGGACCGGGATGCCCAGGAGCGACTCCACGTCCGAGCTGGTGCGCACCGTTCGGTCCAGGTCCTCGAGGAAGAACGCAGCCCCCACACCGAGGATGAGCCCCAGCAGCGCCCCCAGGAACACGTTGACCCGCCCGCGACCCTGGATGCGGGAGGACCCGATTGCCGGGTCCAGGATCTCCACGTACGGCGACGCGGCGGCCTGGGTGATCTGCGCCTGGTAGAGCTGGGAGAGGAGGAACTGATAGGACTCCCTGTCCAGCGTCTGTTGGGCCTCCAGGGCCTGCAGCTCGCCCTCCAGGTCGGGGAAGAGCCGCTGCTCATCCCGCAGCCCCAGCTGCTCCTGGGTCAGCTCCTGGAGTCGGCCCTCCACCACCTGCCGGCTGGCGCGGGCGGCTTCGACCAGCTGGGAACCGAGCTCCCGGATCTCGCTCTGCACGGCGACCACCTGCGGGTGGCCGGGGCTCATCCTATCCTGGGTGACGAGGCGGCGCTCGTCCGCCTGTTCGCTCTGGACCCGCCTGATGAGGTCGGCCACCTGCGGCGCCGCCCCCGCGGGGAGTTGAGCGCCCACCGCGGAGAGGTCAGCACTCTCGATCCCGCGCGATTCGATGGTGTGCACCAGCTCGGCGAGGACCCGCCGCTGCCGATCCCACCCTTCGATCTCCGTGGCCAGCACCTCGGCGCGGTTCACGAGCGCCTGCTCCCTCGAGGAGAGGTTGGTGAAGGCCTGGGTCCGCTTGAAGTCGCGGATCTGCGACATGGAGCGGGAAAGCTGCGACTGGGCGGAGTCCAGGCGCTCGTTGATGAAGTCGATGTCAGCCCTCGCCTGCTGACGGACCCGCTCCGCCCCCTTCTCCCTGAGAGCGATCCCTGCCTGGTTCAGGATCTCCGGAACGAGCATGGGGTCGGCGTGGATGAGCGAGACGTCGACGATGTTGGTGGCCTCCCGCGGCGTGGCCGAGAAGCTCGCCTCGCCCTGGACGGCGGTCACGGGGACGATCTCCAGATCGTGGATCCGGTTCTCGTCCGGGGGCGGCTGGAGCACGAAGCTGACGAACCCGGCGTCCAGCCGTTCTCCGACGGTGGCCCGGCCGAGCGAGGTCCCATCCGCCGCCCGTAGGGCAGCTGATCGGCCGTCGCTCTCGTAGACCAGCTGGTATCGACCCTCGGGCGCCTCGTCGGCGACGCGGATCTGCCGCGCCAGCTGGGACCTGAGCGCGTCATCGGGGACCCGCAGCAGGCGTAGCCCCACCGAGTCCGCTACGGTGGCTGCGATGGTGGCGGACCGCAGGACCTGGATCTCCGACTCGATGGGGTCCACGAAGATGTCCATCCCCGAGACGCGGCCCGCGGTGATCAGCCCCCGCTGCCGCTGGAGGGGATCGTTCACCTGGAGCGTCATGACCCCCTGGTGGAAGACCTTCTGCCGCGACACCGCCCAGATGGACGACGCGGCGGTGACCGTGAAGACCACAAGCACCAGCCAGAGCCGCCGCGCGATGACCTGCCAGTAGTCGGAGAGGTGGGGGGCACCCCCGGTGCGTTCGGGCTCCGCGTCACCGAAGGGGCGGAGCGACGGCTCGTTCATGTGCGGGTCACCTGTGAAGGGTCAACACAACAATCAAACTCGCACGCCACCCCTCCCCCCCGGGGGGGTGCGCACCACGGCCCACGACGGATCATGTGTTCAAAACTCGGGAAAAACCACTCCAGACGCAATGGGGAAAGACGGCGGACAACCCGCCAAGCACAAAGGGATTCAGGTTGACCCTTCAATCCACCTCGGGTAGATTTTTCTTCGTTTCCCGTCCCTGTGGGGCGAGGAGAACCCGCACAGGGAGCCTGGGATCATGAACTCCGCCGAGAAAATCGAAACGATTCTCGATTCCATCCGCCCTGCCATCCGGGCCGACGGGGGTGACGTCGAGTTGGTGCGTTACCGAGAGGCCGAAGGGGTGGTGGACGTGCGGCTCCTCGGCGCTTGCGAGTCGTGCCCCATCTCCATGATGACGCTCAAGGAGGGGATCGAGCGGCGTCTGAAGAGCTCCATCCCCGGCATCGTGGAGGTGAACGCGGTATGAAGGTCGATGAGCTCAGGGGCTCGGTCATGGCGGCCCTCTCCCGGGTCCTCCACCCCGCGTCGGGGAACGACGTGCTCGCCAGCGGCCACGTCCAGGGCGTGGAGGTGGATGCGTCCGGAGAGGTGCGCTTCGCCTTCCTCATGCGCGCCGACGATCCGCCCGACCTGGTGAAGGAGGCCCGCTCCGCGGCGGAGCGGGTGCGCGGCGTGAAGGGGGTCAAGGTGAACGTGCAGCTTCCCCAGATGGGGCCCAAGGGCAAGCAGGGTGGGCTCAAGCCCGGCTCCGTGCCCGCGCCGACCCCGAAGCCCGGGATCCTGACGGACGTGAAGCACGTGGTGGCGGTGAGTTCGGGGAAGGGAGGCGTGGGCAAGTCCATGGTGGCCGCCAACCTGGCGGCGGCCTTCGCCCGCTTCGGTCACAAGGTCGGGCTCCTGGACGCCGACATCTACGGCCCGAACATCCCGCTCATGTTCGGCGAGAGCGGGCGGCCGCGGGTGACCGGGGTGGCGGGGCGGGAGATGATCGAGCCCCTCGAGGCCCACGGCGTCAGGCTCATGAGCCTGGGGTTCCTCCTGGACAAGGAGCAACCGGCCATCATGCGCGGGCCCCTGATCACGGGGATCCTCAAGCAGTTCCTCGAGCAGGTGGCCTGGGGCGCCCTGGACATCCTGGTGGTCGACATGCCTCCCGGGACCGGCGACGCTCAGCTCTCCCTGGTGCAGACCATCGACGTGGACGGGGCGGTGATGGTCACCACGCCGCAGGAGGTGGCGACGGGCGACGTGCGTCGGGGCGTGAAGATGTTCGAGCGGGTGAACACGCGAATCCTGGGCGTGGTGGAGAACATGAGCGGCCTCTCGTGCCCCCACTGTGGCGAGGTGGTGGACGTGTTCGGCTCGGGCGGCGGCGAGAGGTTGGCGTCCGAGATGGGACTGCCCTTCCTGGGCCGCATTCCCCTCGATCCCGCCGTGCGCGTGGCCGGGGACGAAGGGAGCCCCACGGTCGTCTCCGCTCCGGCCTCGGCGGCGGGGCAGGCCCTTCTGGACGTGGCCCGTTCGCTGGAGCGGACCCTGGGTGCCCTGGAGGTCGGCTAGCCGCCGGACCCGCGGCCGGGAAGAGCTACTCGCCTTCCAGCCACTTCCGGTCGGCGTCAGACAGGGAATCGCTCCTGCGCACCTTCTGGAAGACCTTCAGCACGATCCATCCCACCAGCAGGATGGGCGCCACCTTGAAGAGCAGGAAGGCGGCGAGTCCGAAGGTGAGCGAGAACACCGCTCCGAGCACGGACAGGACGATTCCCGCCACGATGAGCGTCAGCAGGCCCACGGCCAGGAAGGTGAGAATCGTGCCGATCATGGTTGGCTCCTTTAACAGGTCGCTGAAGAGTGGGGGCACACCGCGTTACGGACGCCACGGCCCCGAATCCTAGGCGGAGCGACGAAGGCATAGCCGTAGCTACGTCTAGGAGCGCCAACGACGGAGGCGGGGCCGTGCCGCCGTAACCCACACTCACGCCAGATCAAATCATGCACGGCGTTGGGCGCATGGGGGTTTCGCGGTTGATCCATCGTCGCTCCTCCTCACCGTAGCGCTGCTACGCCTCGTCGTCGCTCCTTGGCTGAACCGCGAAAGCCCCATGCGCGCGGTGTACCCCCATTCTTCAGCGACCTGCTAGAGCCCCAGGAGCCTCAGGATGTCGTTGGAGAGGGCCCAGAGCATGATGCCCACCACCACGAGCACGCCCACGTTGCTCCAGCGCAGCCGCTGCTCCACCGACACCGCCTTCCCCCGGATGGCCTCGATGGCCAGGAACACGAGGTGCCCGCCGTCGAGAACGGGGATGGGGAGGAGGTTGAGGATGGCCAGGTTCACGCTGAAGAGCGCCATGAAGCGCAGGAAGGTGTCCGCGCCCGCGGCCGCGGCCTGGCCGGACGCCTCGCCGATGGTCACGATGCTCCCCATGGAGCGGGGCGAGACCCCGCCGGTGAACAGGTCCCTCAGGAACCCGAGGATCATCCCGGTCACCGCCACCGTCTCCTGCGCGCCGGCCACCACCGCCTGGCCGAGAGGCACGTCCCGGTACGAGTACTCGTCCACCGGGGGGTAGATGCCGATCTTGCCGACCTTCACCACGGTGCCGTCGGCCCGGGTGGCGCTCTCGGCGTCCAGGGTGAGGGCGCGGATCAGCCCTCGGCCCTCCCGCTCGATGGCGATCTCCACGCGCTGGCCCGGGCGCGACTCCACCTCGCGGACGAAGTCGTACCAGTTGCGCACCGCCACTTCGTCCACCGAAACGATGCGGTCGCCGGCCTCGAGCCCCGCCCTGTCCGCCGGCGACCCGGGGTTGACGGCGCCCACGCCCGCGTCGATCCAGGAGTCGACGGCCCGGACCAGGTCCCGGCGCTGGGGTTCCTCGGCGGGGATGCGGATCTCCACCGTCCTGGACGGGCTCGCGAGCTCGATGCGCAGCGGGCCCGGAGCCGACGCGTACAGGCCTTGCTGGAGGTCTCCCCAGTCCTCCACGGCCGACTCGCCGATCCTGGTCACGTGGGACCCGGGCTCCACCTGGGCCAGCGCCTCCGTGCCCGGGGGGAGGAGGTCGGTCTCGACGCGGCCGATCCGGGTGGTGTCGAGCTGGGGCAGGCCCCACTGGGCCGCCACGTACGTGTACACGCCGAACGCGAACAGCATGTTCATGATGACGCCGGCGCTGATGACGAGCGTGCGAGCCCAGATGGGCTTGGCGTCGAAGTCGCGGGCGCCGGGGACCCGGGGGGCTTCTTCGGCGCCCCCCTCAATGCGCTCCATCGCCTCGTCCTCCATCCCGCCCATCTTCACGTAGCCCCCGAGGGGAATGACGGAGAGCACGTACTCCGTCTCCCCCCGGCGGAAGCCGAAGAGCTTCGGCCCCAGGCCGATGGAGAAGCGCTGGACCTCCACGCCCACGGCCTTGGCCGCGGCGAAGTGGCCCAGCTCGTGCACGAAGATGAGCACGGCGAGAACGATGAGGGTCGCGAGAATCGTCATGCAGTCGTCCGAGTTCGGGCCCAGCCCAGGCGTTCCACAGCCTGGGCGGCCAGGTTCCGGGCCGCCCGGTCCGCGGCCAGCACGTCCTCCACCTCGTGGACCGCGTGATCACCCACCCCTTCCAGGGCGCGGGCCACCACATCGGCCATCTCGGGGAACCGGACCTTCTCCTCCAAGAACGCCTGAACGGCGATCTCGTTCCCTGCGTTGTACACCGCAGGGGCGCATCCGCCCCGCTTCCCCGCCTCCACGCCCAGCGCGAAGAGCGGGAAGGCGGCGTGGTCGATGTCCTCGAAGGTGAGGGGAGACGACCGCACAGGGTCGAACGTCCGCAGCGCCTCGTCCTCGACCCGCTCCGGATAGCTCAGGGCGTACAGGATGGGAAGCTCCATGGTGGGGAACCCCACCTGGGCCAGCACCGAACCATCCACGAACTCCACGAACGAGTGCACCACCGACTGCGGGTGGACCACCGCTTCGATCCTGTCGTACCCGAGTCCGTACAGGTGGTGCGCCTCGATCACCTCCAGCGCCTTGTTGGCCAGCGTCGCCGAGTCCACGGTGATCTTCGCCCCCATGTCCCACGTCGGGTGGGCGAGGGCCTCCACCGGACGGACGCGCCAGAGTTCGGCCGGCTTCCGTCCCCGGAAGGGGCCTCCGGACGCGGTCAGGGTGATCCGCTGCACGGAGGAGCGATCATACCCCTCCAGGCACTGCAGGATGGCGCTGTGCTCGGAGTCGATGGGGACGATCTCCGCCCCATTCCGCGCCGCCGCCTTCATGACGATGGTCCCGCCCGCCACCAGGGACTCCTTGTTGGCCAGGGCCAGACGGTGCCCGGACTCCAGGGCCACCTGCGTGGGCTCGAGCCCTGCCGCACCCACGAGCGCGTTCACCACGACGTCCACGTCGGGGCTGCCGGCCAACTCCAGGACGGCCTGCCTCCCCCGGGCCCAGGCCGTGACCCCGCCCCCCGCGGGAAGCGCCGCGCGGTCGTCGGCGACCACCGCCCAGCGCGGGCGGAAGCGATCCACCTGGGACGCGAGGGCCTCCACCCGCCGGTTTGCCGCCAGGGCGACCACCTCGAAACGGTCCGGGTGGCGCGACACCACCTCCAGCGTGCTCCGCCCGATGGATCCGGTGGAGCCCAGGATGGCGATGCGGATCACGCCGTCACCTCGAGGACCCAGAAGAGGGCGTAGGCCATGGGAAGGGTGAAGGTGAGGGCGTCGAGCCGGTCGAGAGCACCTCCGTGCCCCGGGAAGACGTGCCCCGAGTCCTTCATCCCCGCCTCGCGCTTCATCATGGATTCGGCCAGGTCTCCAACGATGGCGCCCACACCGAGGATCGCGCCCAGCGCCGCCGCCGCGCCGAATCCCTCCACGGGCATCCCCGGGAGGTGGCCGCGGGCGACGGCGAGCCAGATCATCCCCGCCACGGCCGCGCCCAGGACCCCGGCCACCGCACCCAGCCAGCTCTTCGCGGGACTGACCGACGGGAAGAGCTTGCGCCGCCCCCAGGCGGAGCCGGCGAAGTACGCGACCGAGTCTCCCAGCATGGTCGCGGCCAGCGGGAGGAGGACGACCATGAGCCCCATCCAGGGGGACGGGTGGAGCGCTCCCCATCCCACCTGCGTCGGAACGGCGTGCAGCAGGACCATGCACGCCATGGGGAGGCCGGCGTACACCACCCCGAACAGGGTGACGGCCACCGCGCCCAGCGGCGAGCCGTGGGGCCCGCGGGAGAACAGGGCGAGAGCCAGCGCCACCGCGACGAGAAGACCCAGACCTCCCAGGGCCCAGGGCGCGAAGGCATGGAACACGGGCCTGACCACGGCCAGCGCCACCAGCGCCGCCGTGATGGGCATCCCGATCCAGGAGAACGGCCTCGTCCCCCTGCATTCGGCGAACCGGTACACCTCGCCCGCGCCCAGGGCGGCGATCAGGGCCAGGGGGGCCCCGAGGACCCACCCACCCTGGTACAGCATGAACAGGAGAGCGGGGATCCCCACACCCGACACGGCGAGGCGCGCCCCCAGGTCCTTCACGGCGCGCCGACGCGCCCGAAACGACGCTCCCGCCCCTGGAAGTCCAACACCGCCTCGAACAGGTGGTGTCGGGAGAAGTCGGGCCAGAGCACCGGGCTCATGAACAGCTCGGTGTACGCCACCTGCCAGAGCAGGAAGTTGCTGACGCGGAACTCCCCCGAGGTGCGGATGAGCAAGTCGGGGTCGGGAAGTCCTGCGGTGAAGAGCGTGGACGAGAACAACTCCTCGTCCAGCTGCTCCGGCGCGAGCTCGCCGGCGGCCACCCGCCGCGCCAGCTCCCGCACCGAGCGGATGATCTCCTCCCGACCGCCGTAGGAGATCATCAGGTTGAGCCGGAGCGCCGCGCCGCCTCGGGTGCCGTCCACGATGGTGTCCACCGCTCGTCGCGTGGCCTGGTCCACTCGTTCCAACTCGCCCAGGACGTGCACCTCCACGCCCTGGCGCCGGAGCTCGTCGCGCTCCTGGCGGGCGTACAGCTGGAGGAGGGACATGAGGGCCGAGACCTCCTGCTCCGGCCTGCGCCAGTTCTCCGTGGAGAAGGCGAACAGCGTGAGAACCTGGATCCCCACGTCCACCGAGCCCTCGATCACCTCCCGGACCGCCTTCATCCCCTCCCGGTGGCCCAGGTGGCGGGGGAGGCCGCGTTGGCGGGCCCACCGGCCGTTCCCGTCCATGATCACGGCCACGTGCCGGGGCACGTCGCCGCCGACGCGGATGCGGTCGAGGAGGTTGGCGGCGGTCATGTCGTTACAGCGCCATCACCTCTGCTTCCTTGTGTTTCACGAGCTCGTCGATCTTCGCCTGGTACTCGTGGGTGAGCTTCTCCAGATGCTCTTCGCGCCTGCGCGCGTCGTCCTCGGCGACCTCGTGCTCCTTCACCTTCGCATGGAGCTCCTCCCGGGTGATGCGCCGGGCGTGGCGGATCGACACCCTGCCCTCCTCGGCCATCTTGTGGAGGATCTTCGCGTACTCCTTGCGGCGCTCCGCGGTGAGAGCGGGAATGGGCACGCGGATCACGTTCCCGTCGTTGGACGGGTTGAGGCCGAGGTCGGCGGTCTGGATCGCCTTTTCGATGGGGTGCATGAGGGACTTGTCGAAGGGCTGGATCACCAGGAGGCTGGGCTCGGGCGTGTGGATGGTGGCCACCTGGTTCACGTGCATCTTGGAGCCGTAGGCGTCCACCCGGACCGTGTCCAGCAGGGCGGGCGTCGCCTTCCCGGTGCGCACCGAGGCGAACTCCCGGCGCATGGCGTCCAGGGCTTCGTCCATGCGTTTCCTGGCTTGCTCGACCGTTGCCATGATCTCTCCGTAGGGGTCTGGTCCGGCGGGAGCGGAAGGCTGGGCGCGCCGTTCCCGACGCTCCCGCAATCGGCGCGTCGTTGCAGCGTTCTACGATACAAGGGTTCCCACGTGCTCACCACGGATGGCGGCGGCCACCGCACCCCGCTCCTCCAGGTTCAGCACGATGATGGGAAGGGCGTTCTCCTTGCACAGGGACACGGCCGCCGCGTCCATCACGCCCAGCTCGCCGGCCACCACCTCCTGGAACGTGACCGTGGGGAGGAAGCGGGCATTGGGGTCCTTCTTGGGGTCCGCCGTGAACACGCCCTGCACCTTCGTGGCCTTGATGACCACGTCCGACTCCATCTCGATGGCGCGCAGCACCGCGGCGGTGTCCGTGGAGAAGTAGGGGTTCCCGGTGCCGCCGGCGAAGATCACGACCATGCCCTTCTCCATGTGTCGCATGGCGCGGCGCCGGATGTAGGGCTCCGCGATCTGCTCCATGCGGATGGCGGTCATGACCCGCGTCTCGACGCCCTTGGCCTCCAGGAGGTCCTGGACGGCCAGCGCGTTGATGATGGTGGCCAACATCCCCATGTAGTCGGCCTGCACCCGGTCCATCCCCTGCCGTGACGCGATGGCCCCGCGCACGATGTTCCCCCCGCCGATCACCACCCCGAGGGACACGCCCATGGCGGCGATGGACTGGATCTCGTCGGTGAGCCGGTCCACCACCGCGGGCTCGATGCCGAAGCCCCGCTCCCCGGCGAGGGCCTCGCCGGAGAGCTTGAGCAGAACCCTCTTGTACTTGGGCTCCTGTCCCACGTCGCTCATGGCAGGGCTCCCCTGGAAGGACGGATCAGCGCTCACCGACCTTGAAGCGGACGAAGCGGCCCACCGAGATCTTCTCACCGGTCTTGCCGGCCACCTCGGTGATGAGCTGCTCGATGGTCTTGTCCGGGTCCTTCACGAAGGCCTGGGCGAGCAACGTGCTCTCCTTGTAGTACTTCTGCAGCTTGCCCTCGACGATCTTCCCGGCGATGGCGGCGGGCTTCCCCTCCTCCTTCACCTGTTCCTCGTAGACGTGGCGCTCGCGCTCCACCACGTCCGCGGGGATGTCGGCCGGGGACACGGCCAGGGGCGCCGCGGACGCGATGTGCATCGCCAGATCCTTGGCCAGGGCCCGGAAGTCCGCCGTGTTGGCAACGAAGTCGGTCTCGCAGTTCAGCTCCACGATGGCGGCGGTCTTGCCGTCGAAGTGGATGTAGCTGCCGATGAAGCCCTGGTTGGCCGACCGCTCCGCCCGCTTGGCCGCCTTCGCGGCTC
>JBFYZE010000309.1:0-9118 GCA_041309665.1 Gemmatimonadales bacterium
TCGGGGATCGAGTCGTTGAGGCTCTCGCGCGAGAAGTCCACGATCCGGCCGAAGCTGTCCAGATTGTACATGTCCAGCTCGATGTCGTATCTGTACCGCGTCGCCCCCGCCGAGAACTCCCCGCGCTGGACCGAGTTGAACGGGTACGCCAGCTGACCGGCGGCGGACGACATGAAGATCCGGTAGCGGTACATGCCCAGGAAGTCGCCGATGTCGTCGGCGCCATACTGGTAGAACCCCATCAGGTAGGGAATCCGCCCCAGGCCCACGCCCCAGTTCCAGCGCTTCTCCAGGTTCTGGTAGAAGGCCTGGCCCCCGATGTCCTTGAACGTCCCCTGCGCCTGCAGCGCGACCCCGAGGACGCGGTCGCCCAGCATGTCGCTGAAGTACGCCGAGGTCCCACCGCCCACGTAGGTGCCGTAGCTGTCGGTGCCCACGCCGATGCTGGGCTGCCCCAGATAGTCCAGGCTCAGCGACGGGCGGTACGCCTCCGCGTCCGCGGCCAGGATGGAGCCCTCGGGAAGGAGCCCGGTCTCGGCGTCGGCCAGGTACGTCTCCACCCGGCTGAAGCGCTCCGGGTTCGCCGGAGGGAGCTTCCGGCCCGGCTGATCCTCGGGCCGCTCCGTGCGTGCCACCACCGTCCCGGGGGCGGGCTCGAGCCCGACGATGTGGAACTCGAACTCGTCGAACACGGAGAACGCAATGCGCCCGGTCTGCGCCGCTACGGAGAGGGCCGGGGAGAGGTACGTGATGCCGCTGACGCCCGTGGCCACCTGCGTCGAGCGCGTCACGTCACCGGTCTGGAGGTCCAGGCGGTAGACGTCGCTGAAGCCATCCTGGTCGGAGATGAAGTACAGGCTCCGGCCGTCGGGCGCGTACTGGGGATTGATGTGCTTCACGTTCCCGAAGACGGGGAGCACCTGGACCTGGAAGGACGCCACGTCCATGAGCGCCAGCTGGAACTGGCTGTACGTGAGCTTGGCGAAGTCGGTCTCCGGCCCGCGGTCCGATGTGAACGCGATGGTGCGGCCGTCGGGGGACCACGTGGGCTGGAGGTCGGCGAACCGATCGTCCGTGGCCTGGACGAGGCGCCCGGTCTCCACGTCGTGGAGCCAGAGGTCGGTGATGCCGCCCACCGTGCCCGCGAACACGATCCTGCGGCCGTCGGGAGACCAGGCCGGGTTGTTCACGGCGCCGAGCCCGGGGAAGGAGAGAACCTGGTCCTGATTCCCGCTCTCGACGTCGATGATGACCATCTCGTTGTCGCCGCCCGAGGTAATCACGAAGGCGAAGAACCGTCCGTCGGGAGACCAGGTCCCGGACGAGTCGATGTACCGCAGCGCCTCGGCCTTGGGATCCGAGTTGGCGCTGTACAGCTTCCGGATGATCTTCCCCGTGGCCGCGTCGGCCAGGAAGAGATCCACGGAGAAGAGGTCCTTCTCGGACAGGAACGCCAGGTAGCGGCCGTCGGGGCTCAGCGAAGGCGCCACGTTCTGCTCGCCGGACCCCGTGGAGGGCGCGAGCAGGAGCTGTCCCGACTCCCCGGGCGCAGAGCGCCCCTCCATGAGCGGCAGGTACTCCTTCGCCACCTGCTCCTTCCACCTCACGGACAGGGTGTCCGTGGGCATCCCCGTGACCTGCGCGAAGGCCGGCTCGAAGCCCGAGCGCAAGGAGCGGCGGAAGATCTGGATGATCGCATCGTCGCCGTAGGTCCCGCCGATGTAGGCCATGAGCGACTGGCCGAACCGGTAGGGGAAGAACTTGGTCCCCTCGGTCATCTCCTTGATGGTGGGGAACTCGTCACGGCGGATGGCGTCGCGGATCCACATGGCGGTGAGGGGATCGTCGCGTCCCACCGACAGGTACTCCGCCATCCCCTCGACCAGCCAGAGGGGAAGGGTCATGAGCCCCTGCATGCCGCCGCCCTGCCGCGACTGGGCGATGTTGAACTGGAAGGAGTGCACCAGCTCGTGCCCCAGGACGTGGTCGGTGTCCCAGTATGACGTCCCCAGGGGCATGATGAGGCGATCCTTCAGAGACTCGGTCACGCCACCGGTGCCCTCCCCGATGAAGCCGGAGAGGGTGTTGGTCTGCTCGAAGTCCGGATGGTCGGCGTACAGGATGATGGGCTTGGCCGATTCGAACTCGTGCTGGAAGGTGCGCGCGTAGCGCTCGTACCAGCGCTCGCCCATGCGGGTGACGTCCCCCATGGCCTTCGACATCACCGGGTAGTAGTGGTAGTCGAAGTGCGGCGTCTTCAGGACGGAGAAGTCGAACTTGTCGTACTGGACCTTGTTCCGCCCGAAGTACTGCGCGCCGCCCGGGAGCGGGGCACCCAGGAGCGCCAGCGCCGCCAGGAGCAATGCGCCCTTGCACCGAACCGCGAGCGCCTCGCGTGACTTCTGCATGGTGATCGTCGCCTCAGCTTGAGACAGGGCCTCGGACCGCGGGCCCCCTGGTTCCACCGGCTGCGCCCACATCGAAGAGTCCCACCGGGCCCCACGCGTCAGCGCCGGAGCACCAAACGGAGAAACCCCGAAGGTGCCCCGGCCGTTCCCGACGCGTTGCCCCGTGCATGCCGCGCCCCGAGATTCCCCGGGGCATCCCGCACCCGGTGCGAGCAAGAAGCTTGCCCGTGCCGAACGACGCACCCAAGGACGTGTACGCCGCCATGCGATTCCCGCTTTCAGCCTCTCCGGCCGCGGCCCCGACCGGCCGCGGGCCGAACGGGGACACCGGACTCCTCCTGTCTCCGGCGGAGGACGGTGTCTCCTCCTCCCGGCCCCGGAAGGCGACGGCGGGGGGCCGCCGGATCCGTGCCGCCTTCGCCGCCGCGTTCCTCCTGGGCGCCTGCACGCCGGGCGAAGACCCGGGCCCCGTGGTGGGCTCGCCCGCGCCGGCGTACGGCGCACGCACGCTCACCGGGGATTCGGTCGCCCTGACCGACCTGCGCGGGAAGGTCGTGCTTCTCAACTTCTGGGCCACCTGGTGCACGCCCTGCCGCCACGAGACGCCCTTCCTGGATTCCCTCCACGCCAGGAGGTCGCCCCAGGGCCTGGAGGTGGTGGGCGTGTCCATGGACGCGCCCGCCGCCCGGGACGAGGTGGCCGCCTTCGTCCGCGACCTCGGGGTCGGCTACACCATCCTCCTGGACCCGCGGATGCGCGGGCTCGACCTCTACAGGGTGGTGGGACTTCCCGCCAGCTTTCTCGTGGACCGGGACGGCATCCTGCGCTGGATGCGCTTCGGCCCCGTGAGCGACACCGACCGCGACTTCCTCGACGCCCTGGAGAGCGTTCTGCAATGACACGAGCCGTCGACCTCGACGACATCGAGACCCCCATCGGGTACGTGGACCTGGACCGGGTCCGCGCCAACGCCCGGCGCATGGCAGCCTATGCCGCAGAGCACGGTCTGGGGTGGAGGCCCCATATCAAGACCCACAAGTCCATCGCCATCGCGCGCATCCAGCTCGAAGCCGGCGCGCGCGGGCTGAGCGTGGCCACCCTCCGGGAGGCGGAGGTCATGGCAACGCTCACCGACGACCTCCTGCTGGCCTATCCGCCCGTGGGACGGGTAAAGCTGCACCGGCTGGTCGGCCTCCCGGCGCACGTGGACATGAAGGTCGCCCTCGATGCGCTGCCCGTGCTCACCGCGCTCTCGGAGCGGGCCGCGGCCGCGGGGAGGACGGTGGGCGTCCTCGTGGAGCTGGACATGGGGCTCGGCCGGGTCGGGGTGCAGAGCCCCGAGGCCGCCGTCGCGCTGGCCCGCGAGGTCCAGCGCCTGCCCGGCGTGGCGTACCGGGGCGTGCTCTTCTATCCGGGGCACATCCGCACGCCCCCGGCCGAGCAGGCGCCGGCCATGGACCTCCTCGCCGAGCGGCTGGCCAGGGTCCTCGACGCCCTCGGAACTGCCGGCCTTCCCCCCGGAATCGTGTCTGGTGGGTCCACGCCGACGCTCTCGAACAGCCACCTGGTCCCCGGGTTGACCGAAGTCCGGCCGGGCTCGGGCATCTTCTTCGACAAGGAGGCGCTGGAGATCGGCTTGGCCGGCCTGGACGACATGGCCTACACCGTGCTCGCCACCGTGGTCAGCACCTCGGTCCCCGGCCGCGCGGTCGTGGATGCCGGATCCAAGTCGCTCACGAAGGAGGCCAGGGGGGCGGCGAACTTCGGCTTCCTCCTTGACCACCCGGAGGTCACCCTGGCCGGCCTGTCCGAGGAGCACGGCGTCCTGGACGTCTCCCGCTCCTCCTGGGTCCCGGCCGTGGGCGACCGCGTGCGCATCGTCCCCAACCACGTGTGCGTCTCGGTGAACCTGCAGGACGCCCTTCTCGCCAGGGACGGCGACCGCCACACCCTCCTCGCGCTGGAGGCGCGCGGAAGGACGCCATGGACCGGCTGACGCCGGGGCGGGCCGGGCGGATCCTGGAGGGCATCCGGGGAGCGCGGGTCCTCGTGGTGGGTGACCTCATGCTGGACCGCTACATCGTGGGCGCCGTGGACCGGATCTCCCCTGAGGCCCCGGTCCCGGTGGTCCTCGTGGAGGAGGAGTGGGAGGCCGTGGGCGGCGCGGCGAACGTGGCGGCCAACGTGGCCGCGCTGGGCGCCGCCTGCCGGGTGGTGGGGTGCGCGGGGCGCGACGCGCCGGGGGAGACGCTCCGGAGCGGGCTGGCCGCCCTGGGGATCTCCACCGAGGGCGTCGTCCTGACCGGCGAGCGCCCCACGACCGTGAAGACCCGCATCGTCGCCCGCCGCCAGCAGGTGGTGCGCGTGGACCGCGAGACGGAGGCCGACGCTTCGCCGGAGCTCGCCGCGGCGCTGGCCCGCGCCGTGCTCGCCGCAGCCTCGGAATGCGACGTGGTCGTCGCCGAGGACTACAACAAGGGGGTCCTGGTCCCCGCCGTGATCCGCGCCGTCCTGGAGACGGCGGAGCTGGGCGGGATCCCTGCCGTGGTGGACCCCAAGCGCAGCAACTTCTTCGCCTACCCCGGCGCCACCGTCTTCAAGCCCAACGCCAAGGAGCTCGCCGACGCCATGGGCGACCGGCTCCACCCCGACGACCCGGGTTGGATGGAGGCCACGCGCAGCCGCCTGGCGTGCGGCCACCTCCTCCTTACGCTGGGAGATCGGGGGATGGCCCTCCAGAGCGCCGAGGAGGGCCACGTCCGCATCCCCACCGTGGCCCGCTCCGTGTACGACGTGTCCGGTGCGGGGGACATCGTAACCGCGGTGATGGCGCTGGGGATCGGCGCCGGCGCCTCGGTGCTGGAGGCAGCCCTCCTCGCGAGCCACGCGGCGGCGGTGGGCGTCGGCAAGGCCGGCGTCGCCCCCGTCACCCCCGCCGAGATCCTCGAGCACGTCCGGGCCCACCAGGAGCTCCGCCCCATGTGAGCCGGTCCCTTCCACCTTCCTTCCCCATCCCACAGCCAGAAGAGCCCGCAAGGGCCAGGAAGCACCATGAGCGAACTCCTCGCCGTCCAGACACCCCACGCCCCCGCCGCCATCGGCCCTTACTCCCAGGCCGTGGTCAGTGATGGCTGGATCTTCTGCTCCGGCCAGATCCCCCTCGACCCCGCCACCATGGAGCTCGTGGGCGGCGACGTCGCGGCCCAGACCGAGCAGGTGCTGGCGAACCTGAAGGCCGTCCTCGAAGCGGCCGGGGGCTCCCTCGGCACCGTCGTGAAGACCACCGTCTTCCTCTCCGACATGGCGCTCTTCGCGGCCATGAACGAGGTGTACGGGCGCCACTTCACCGGCGTTCGGCCGGCTCGCGCCGCCGTGGCGGTGCGCACGCTCCCAAAGAACGTGGACGTCGAGATCGAGTGCATCGCCCGGGTCGGGAGCTGACCCCGGGTTTGCTTGCGCCCGATGGACCGGCATCCTACGCTGCCGTTTTCCGCTCCGCGCGCGGGGCGGCAGGTGATTCCCATCTTCATCCAGGCACACCATGAGCACGACCGTCAGGAAGCTGGCCACCAGCGCACTGGCTCTGGCGCTCGCCGGCCAGGGCATCCCCTCGGGCGCGGCCGCGCAGCAGTACGACCCTGCGCTGCTCGGATCCCTGCAGTGGACCAACACCAGCATCGCCCGCGGGGGGCGCTCCATCGGGGTCGCGGGAAGCGACGCCCGCCCGAACGAGTACTACTTCGGGGCGACGGGAGGGGGACTCTGGAAGAGCACCGACGGCGGCCAGAACTGGCGCCCGGTCACCGACGGGAAGATCAACAGCTCGTCGGTGGGTGCGGTGGCGGTGTGCGCGTCCAACCCCGACGTCGTGTACATCGGGACCGGGGAGACCCAGCTCCGCGGCGACATCCTGCAGGGAGACGGCGTCTACCGGTCCACCGACGCCGGCGCGACCTGGACCCACCTGGGGCTCGCGGAAACCCAGAACGTCTCGCGCATCCGGGTCCATCCGGAGAACTGCGACGTGGCCTGGGTGGGAGCCTTCGGCATCCACTCAATGCCCAACCCCGAGCGCGGCGTATTCAAGACCACCGACGGGGGCAAGAGCTGGCGCAGGACGCTCTTCAGGAGCGACCGGGCGGGGATCGCCGACCTGGCCCTCGACCCCGGTGACCCGAACGTGTTGTACGCGGCGGTGTGGGAGGCGTGGAGGAAGAGCTGGGGAATGTCGTCGGGGGGTGACGATTCGGGGCTCTGGAAGTCCACCGACGGCGGCGAGAGCTGGCAGGACATCACCTCCACGCTCGGCCTCGATCCGGCCAAGCCCATCGGCAAGATCGGCATCACCGTGTCGGGCGCGAATTCCGACCGGCTCTGGGCGCTGGTGGAGCACGAGCCCGAGGGCGGCGTGTACCGCTCCGACGACGGAGGCCGGAGCTGGGAGCTGATGAACGACGAGCGCAAGCTCCGCCAGCGCGCGTTCTACTACACCCGCATCTACGCCGACCCGAAGGCGGACAGCGTCGTCTACGCGCTCAACACGGGCTTCTACAAGTCCAACGACGGGGGCAAGACGTTCCCCATCTCGTTCCGGGTGCCCCACGGTGACAACCACGACCTGTGGATCGCCTCCGACGATCCCCAGCGCATGATCAACGCCAACGACGGCGGCGGCAACGTCTCCGTCAACGGAGGGCAGACCTGGACCGACCAGGACTACGCCACGTCCCAGTTCTACCGGGTGATCACCACGGCGCACGAGCCCTACCACATCTGCGGCGCCCAGCAGGACAACTCCACGGCGTGCATTCCTTCCGGCGGGTGGGACCATCTCTCGGCCGCGGGGAACTACTTCTACGAGGCGGGCGGGTGCGAGAGCGGCTACATCGCACCCGACCCCCGCAACCCCAACGTGTTCTTCGCGGGCTGCTACGGCGGCTCGCTCTCGCGCTACGACCACGCCACCGGGCAGCAGCGCGCGGTGAACGTGTGGCCTGAGAATCCCATGGGGTGGTCGTCCAAGGACCTGCGTGAGCGGGTGCAGTGGACGTTCCCCATCGTGTTCGACCGGAAGGACCCGGGCATCCTCTACACCGGAACCCAGAAGGTCTGGCGCACGCGCAACGAGGGTCAGAGCTGGGAGCAGATCTCCCCGGACATCACCCGGGCCGACCCGTCCACCATGGGAGCGTCCGGCGGTCCCATCACGAAGGACCAGACGGGCGTGGAGACGTATGCCACGGTCTTCGCCATCGAGCCTTCGAAGACCGAGGCCGGCGTGATCTGGGCCGGCTCGGACGACGGGTACGTGCACGTCACGCGGGACGGCGGAGCGGCACAGCCCACCTGGGCCAACGTGACGCCCCCGGATGCGCCGGACTTCGTCCGGATCAACACCATCGAGTCCTCCCCGCACACGCCGGGCAAGGCGTACGTCGCCGGGATCCGGTACCTGGTGGACAACGACCGCTCGCCCTACGTCTGGAAGACCACCGATTACGGGAAGAACTGGACGAAGATCGTGAACGGACTCCCCGCGGACGACTTCATGCGCGCGGTGCGCGAGGACCCCACCCGCCCCGGGCTCCTGTACGCGGCCTCGGAGCGCACGGTGTACGTCTCCTGGGACGACGGCGCCCACTGGCAGTCGCTCGCGCTGAACCTGCCGGTCACCCAGGTCGCGGACCTGGTGGTGGAGGACCACGACCTGGTCATCGCCACACACGGCCGGGGCTTCTGGGTCATGCGCAACATCTCGGTCCTCCGCCAGCTCACCCCCGAGGTTGCGGCGGCTCGGTTCTGGCTCTTCGACCCGAAGGACCCGGTGCGGGGCTTCGACAACAGCGCGGAGATCCACTACTGGCTGAAGGACAACGCCCAGAAGGTGACCCTGGAGTTCCTCGACGGCGCCGGGAAGGTGCTGGCTTCGTACGCGTCGGCCGACAGCGCCAGCACGCAGACCGCGTCGAAGATGAAGGGCTCGAACGTGTTCCGCTGGGGGATGCGGACCGCGGGCTGGACCGACTTCTCAGGGCGGATCTTCTGGGCCGCCAGCCCCATAGGTCCGGCCGTGCTCCCGGGCCGCTACCAGGTCCGCCTCACCGCGGACGGCTCGTCCCAGACCCGGGACTTCGAGATCAGGATGAACCCCAGGGCCGCCGCCGCGGGCGTCACCCTGGCGGACCTGCAGGCCCGCTACGACCTGGCCACCCGCATCCGTGACCGGGTGAGCGAGGCCAACGGCGCCGTGGTGCGGATGCGGGCCGTGAAGTCCGCCGTGGACGACCGCCTCGGGAAGGCCGACAACGCCGAGCTCCAGTCGCTGGGAGGCGTCGTGAAGGAACGCCTGAGCGGGGTCGAGTCGCAGATCTACCAGGTGAGGAACCGGTCCAACCAGGACCCCCTCAACTACCCGATCATGCTCAACAACAAGATCGCGGCGCTCCTCAACCTCGTGGAGGACTCGGAGACCCGCCCGACGGACCAGTCCTACGCCGTGTTCGAGACGCTCTCCGGGGAACTGGGCGGCGAGCTGGAGCAGATGGGCCTCATCATCGCCCAGGACCTGGCCCGGCTCAACGAGCTCCTGCGCCAGCTGGGCCTGGACCCCATCGACCTGGAGCGCCTGATCACGTAGTAGCGGTTGACGCGATCCCGTCCGCGACTACGGGGCGGCGCCCTCCGGGGCGCCGCCCCTGTCGCTTGCTCGG
>JBFYZE010000310.1:0-8707 GCA_041309665.1 Gemmatimonadales bacterium
CCACCCGGTCCAATTGCCCCTCGACCAGCGTTTTCCACACCGCGGCGTCGGGGCTCCCCTCGGAGAAGGCCAGGGCGTACCGGAAGGCCCGGCTCTCGAGAGAATACGGATTGGGGTTCTCCACCTCCAGGCTCACGGCCAGTGATCCGCCGTTGAGCCCCATCGACGCGAGCCGCACCTCCCCGACGGTGAGGGTGGGTGCCTTGAAGGCCAGGGAGCACCCGGCCATGACGAGGAGCGGCGCCAACGCCCATGTCGACCTCCGCCCCAGGGGGCCGAAGCGCCTCAAGGCTCCGTGCCCTCGCCCTGAGGGCGCCCCACCCCACCCTCGCCTGCCGCGTCGCGCCTGCGGGCGGCCCACCACTCCAGCCGCGCCGCCACCGTCTTCTCGAAGCCGAAGCGACCGGGCCGGTAGAAGACCTGCCCCGCGAGCCTGTCGGGGAGGTACCGCTGGGCCGCGATACCGTCCTTCTCGGACGGGTCGTAGCGGTACTCCCTCCCGTACCCCAGCTCCTTCATCAGCGAGGTGGGCGCGTTGCGGATGTGCAGCGGCACGGCCTCGGCCGGGGTCTCCCGGGCCCGAGCCATCGCCGCGCTCCAGGCCTCGTACGCCCGGTTGGACTTGGGCGCGGTGGCGAGGTAGAGCGCCGCCTCGGCGAGGGCCAGCTCGCCCTCCGGGGAACCGAGGAAGTGGAAGGCGTCCCGGGCCGCGATGGCCACCGTGAGCGCCTGCGGGTCGGCCAGTCCCACGTCCTCGGTGGCCACCCGCACGAGCCTGCGCGCGATGTAGAGGGGGTCCTCCCCTCCGTCGATCATCCGCGCGAGCCAGTAGAGGGCCGCGTCCGGGTCGCTCCCCCGGATCGCCTTGTGGAGCGCCGAGACGAGGTTGTAGTGCTCCTCCCCGCCCTTGTCGTAGGTCGCGAAGCGGTGCTGCAGCGCCTCGCGGGCCTCCGCCACGCCCACCCTGCCACCCCGGCCCACCAAACCGGCGGAGGCCTCCAGCACACCCAGCGCCCGCCGCGCGTCGCCGTCGGCGGCCTCGGCGATGAAGTCCAGCGCCTCTCCCTCCACGTCCACGCCCTGCGAACCCAGGCCCCGCTCCGACGACGCCAGCGCCTCCACCAGGATGGCGCGGACGTCCCCCGCCGTGAGGGGGTTGAGCACGTACACGGGCGCGCGGGACAGGAGCGGGCGCACGACCTCGAACGACGGGTTCTCCGTGGTCGCGCCGATGAGGATGATGGTGCCCGCCTCCAC
This sequence comes from Gemmatimonadales bacterium, assembly GCA_041309665.1. Classification (GTDB taxonomy): domain Bacteria; phylum Gemmatimonadota; class Gemmatimonadetes; order Longimicrobiales; family Gaopeijiaceae; genus SZUA-318. The sequence continues at coordinate 1,258 of JBFYZE010000310.1, forward strand.
ATGGGGCAGGAACGCGTCCTGCTGGGCTTTGTTGAAGCGGTGGATCTCGTCGCAGAAGAGGATGGTGCGCCGCCCCGTCGCCCTGAGGCGCTCCGCCGCCTCCTTGACGATCTCCCGCACCCGGGGGATCCCGTCGGTGACGGCGCTGAACGCGGTGAAGGCGATGCCCGTCTCGTGGGCGACGATGCGCGCGAGCGTCGTCTTCCCGCTCCCTGGTGGCCCCCAGAGGATCATGCTGGAGGGCTGAGCGTTCTCCAGCATGGCGCGGATGGCCTTCCCGGGGCCCAGGAGGTGCTCCTGGCCCTTGAATTCGGCCAGCGACCGGGGTCGCATGCGCGCGGCGAGCGGGGCCGCGGCGGCGGCGCCCTCGGCGATGCTCTCACCGAACAGGTCGCGCTCACCCATCCCCGCCCTCCTCGCCGGCCAGCCGAGCGGCTCGCTCCAGCAGGAGCTCCCGCTGGTTCCGGGACGGGTCCTCCAGGACCCACTCGAGAAGCGCGCCGAGGATCTCGCCGAACCTCGGACCGGGGCGCAGCCCCAGGCGGATGAGGTCCCGACCGTCCACAGCCAGATCCCCCACCCCCAGGGGCGGGCGCGCGGCCACTACCGCCCGAGCCCGCCGCCACGACGCCACCACGTCCCCGGAGTTCCGCAGGCTACCCGCTGCCCGTGCCGCCGCCAGATCGAGGCGGGCGACCGCCGGTAGGTGCGCAGCCCCCACCGAGCTCAACCATCTGCGGAACTCCCGGTCCGGGAGTCCCGCCCCGGGGAGCGGAGCGGCCGAGGCCCGGCAGGCCGTCTGATCCACCTGGGCGTTGGAGAGCTTGAGGCGCAGGAGCACCTGGACGGCGGCGCGGGGCTCCACGGACCGGAGGAGGGCTGCGAGGCGAAGGAAGGGGCGACCCCGCGGCAGGTGGTCCAGCGTCGCAAGCGCTCCGGCCCAGTCCGAGGGGGCCCTGCCCGCCAGCTCTCCGAGCTCCGGGTAAAGCACCTCCAGCGCCCCCGATTCCCGGTACAGCTCCAGGGCCCGTGACGGAGCCGTGTCCCCCTCCAGCACCTTGAGGAGCTCCTCGCGGATCCGCTCTGCGGACAGGTGTGGGAGCTCGCCCACGCCGGCCCGGAGGGCGGCCCAGGTTTCGCCCTCCACGGTGAGGCCGAAGCGCGAGGCGAAGCGGAGGGCGCGGAGGATGCGCAGGCGGTCCTCGGCGAAGCGCTGGGCCGGCGTCCCCACGGCCCTCAGGATCTGGCGTTCCAGGTCGGCCAGCCCGCCGAGGGGATCCCTGAGCTCCTCGCGCAGGGGGTGCCAGGCCACGGCGTTCACGGTGAAGTCGCGCCTGGCGAGATCCTCTTCGAGGGAGTCGGCGAAGGCCACGACGGCGTGGCGACCGTCGGTCTCCACGTCGCGGCGGAAGGTCGTCACCTCGTACATGACACCCTCGTCGGAGAGAACCCCCACCGTGCCGTGCTCGATCCCGAGGGGCACCGTGCGCCGGAACACGCGCCGGACCTCCCCGGGCCGGGCCCGGGTGGCCAGGTCCCAGTCACCTCCGGGGATGCCCAGGAGGGCGTCGCGGACGGCGCCCCCGACCGCCCAGGTCTCGAAGCCCGCGCCCTCCAACTTCCGCACGATCCAGCGGACCGCCGGCGGCGCCGTGGGGCGAGCGTGCTTCACCCCACCAGGACAGCACCCCCGTTCACGTTCAGGATCTCCCCGGTGACGTGGCGACCGAGGCGGGAGCACAGGAAGACGATGGGCCCGGCGACGTCCTCGGCGGATGCCACGCGCCCGATGGGGATCCCCGCCTCGATGCGCCTGCGCCCGTCACCCTCGTAGCTGGGGGCCGCCATCTCGGTGTCGATCCATCCGGGGGCCACGCAGTTCACCGTGATCCCCCGCGGGCCCAGCTCGACGCAGAACCCCTTCACGAGCGACATGAGAGCCCCCTTGGTGGCGGCATAGTCGGCGTGGAACGCCTCCCCCCTCTGCCCCGCCGTGCTCCCGACCAGCACGATGCGGCCTTCGTCGCGGATGCGGCGCGCCGCGGCCCGGCACGCGTAGAAGACTCCGTGGAGGTTGGTGGCCACGGTGTTGTGCCATTGCTCGTCGGTCATGTCGGCCACGGCCACATCATCCACCGCCCAGATACCGTGGTTGCCAACGAAGATGTCCAGGCCGTCGAACTCCCGGTCGGCACGCTGGAAGAGCGCCTCGACGTCACCGGCGTCGGTGACGTCGCCTCCCTGGGCCCACGCGTGCACACCCGTGGCGCGCAGCTTGGCGACCACCTGCTCGGCCTCCTCCTTGCGCGTACGGTACCCGATGCCCACCGAGGCTCCGGCGTGGGCCAGCATGAGGGCGGTGGCCTTCCCCACCCCCCGCGACCCTCCCGTCACCACGGCGGTCTTCCCAATCAGATCGATGAGCCCGGTCACATGCTCTCCTTGGATGTCGTCGGCCCCGCGGGCATCCACTTCCCCGCCAGGGTCTCTCGGTGATGTCGCTCCGACTCCAGGATCCCGCTCAGAACGAAGCGAGTCTCAGGGTCCTCCACACCGCCCAGGGCGCTCTCGTACCACGTCACCTCGGCCTCCTCCCGCCGGCGTGCCTCGGGCTCCCACGCGTACAGATGAGCGGCCGTCCCGGGGGCCGCCCCCCTTCCCTCGGGTGTTCCGCCGAGCTCCAGGATCCTCGCGGTGAGCCGCGCGACGTGATGCTGCTCGTCGGCCAGGAGCTCGTTGAAGCGCTCCGCCGCGGCGGCATCCCCGGCATGCTCGGCATCCCCGGCGAGGACACGGTAGAATTGAGCCTGCTCCTGCTCACGGCGGCGGGCCTCCTGGAGGAGGGCGAGGGTCCGGCTCATTCCGCCTCCTGGAGCGCCCGCTCCACCATGTCGCAGACCGCGTGCCCCAGGGCCAGGTGGATCTCCTGGGCGCGGGCGGTGGAGGAGGTGGGCACGACGAGCGCCAGGTCCACCCGGTCCCGGAGGCGCCCCCCTCCCTTGGCCAGCAGGGCCGCGGTGGCCACGCCCGTCTCCCGCGCGGCGTCCGCCGCCCTCAGGATGTTCTCCGACTCTCCACTGGTGGAGTGGAGCACGAGCAGGTCACCGGGGCGGGCGAGGGCGCGCACCTGCCGCTCGAACACCCGCTCGAACCCGTAGTCGTTGGCGCACGCCGTGAGCGCGGACGTGTCCGTGGTGAGCGCGATGGCCGCCATGGGGGCGCGCTCTCGCGTGAACTTCACCACGTATTCCGACGCCAGGTGCTGGGCCTCGGCGGCGGAGCCGCCGTTCCCGCAGAAGAGGATCTTGCCGCCCCTCCGGAGCGTCTTCTCGACGAGCGCGGCCAGAGCGGCCACCTGCGCCGGGAGCACCTCGGCCGTGGCCGCGGCGAGGGCGGCGAGCGCCCGGAGCTGGGCCTCGGCTTCCGCGATGGAGTCCCGGTCAGCGCTCATGGCGACTCCTGGCTCAGGAGTCCACGCAGCTTCACCCACAGCCCTCGCTCCATCGGGAGGGGGGACACCGGGATGGGCATCTCGTCCCGCAGGATCCGTGCTGGGTTGGTGAGCGTCATGGTCACGAAGGCCTCCCCGGCGCCCGCTTCTTCCAGGTGGGCGCGGGCCTCCTCCCTGTAGATATGCCGGTCCGGACGCGCGTGGAAGTCGGACGCCATGTAGTCCACCCACCCCCGGCGCAGGAGCCGCAGCGCCAGCTTGCGCGCCTCACCGCCGTAGCGCCCGTCCAGGGAGCCGTAGTTCACCTGCAGCAACGCCCCGGCCTCGCGCCAGCTCCCGGCCACCTCCACGTCGATCCCCACATAGCGCTCCGGATGGGCGACCACGGGGACGTGTCCCTCGTCACGAATGCGGCGCAGCACCTTGGCCGTGCCCGGAGGAAGGTGCAGCCGTGGCCACTCCACCAGAACGAAGCGCGTGCCCGCCATGCGCATGCGCGAGTCGCTGACGTCCACGTCCGGGATGTCCAGCATCACCTCGTGGCCACGACGCAGGTCAACCTCGGGGAACGACTCGGCCACCGCGGCGACGGCGAGCTCGAACGCGTCGGTCACCTCCTCGAGCCGCTCCTCGAGGGCCTCCGGCTCCAGCGTCAGGCGCCCGTCGATGTGCGGCGTGGTGATGATCTTCCGGATCCCGAGAAGCGTCATCCGCTCCACCGCCTCCAGGGTGTCCTCCACGTGGCGAGCGCCGTCGTCCACGTCGGGCACCAGGTGGTTGTGGACATCGGCGAATGCCGTGGGATCCCGGTCCATCACGCCTCCCCGGCCGCCGCCTTCCGGAGGAGCTCCTCGAGAGCCCGGGGCGGATCGGCGCCGTCCAGCGCCGCCTCGCACGCGTACGTGATCAGCGCGTCGGCGGCGAGCAGGTGCCATGCGCCTTCGCGCACCCTACCCGCTATAGCCCGCGACGACCCCAACTCCTCGACAGCCTGGTCCGTCAGCCCCCGGATCGCCTCCACCCCCCGGGCACCGGCCGACAGCCGGGCGGCCAGGGCCTCCGGGGGGGGTGGCATGCGCCGGGAGAGGAAGCCCCGCACGTCCATCAGGCGCGGGCCTCGAGGAGGCGGCGCACCGCGGCCGCTCCGGCGCGCAGGGCGTCGTCCACGCGCTCCGGCGCCTCCACGCCCGCCTGGGCCAGGTGCGGCTTACCGCCCCCTCGCCCTCCCACCACCGCCGCCGCCTCCCGCACCACGGCGTCGGCACGCACCCCGCGGGAGATGAGGTCGTCGGTGACGAAGGCAAAAAGCGTGAGCTTCCCCCCGGGGAGCTCGGCCGCGACCACCGCCACGCCGCTCCTCCCGGAAGCGAGGAACGCGTCACCCCACTTGCGCGCGTCGTCCGCTCCGCGGGTGCGCAGGCGGATCCCCCGGTACGGCGCGGCCACCCCTGCGCACTCTACCACCTCGGCGGCAACCTCGGCCTCCCCGGCGCCTCCGGCACCGCCGCCGCTGCGCAGCTCGTCCAGGAGGCTCTCCAGCGCCGCGTTCTGGGTGACGATCTGCTCGGCGCGGTGGATGAGGTTGTCGGGCTGCGTCTTCATGAGCCGGGCCGCCTGCCCCAGGCGTCCCTCCAGCTCCCGCAGGTGCCGGAACGCCCCCGGGCCCGTGAGCGCCTCGACGCGGCGGACCCCGGCGGCCACGCCGGTCTCGTGGACGAGCCGGAAGAGCCCGATCTCCCCGGTGTGACGCACGTGTGTGCCCCCGCACAGCTCCATGCTCACGCCGGGCACATGGACCACGCGAACCTCGTCGCCGTACTTCTCGCCGAAGAGCGCCATGGCACCGGCCTGGACGGCATCGTGGTACGCCCGGTACCCGATGTGCACCGCGTGATCGGCCCAGATCCCCTCGTTCACGAGTTGCTCCACCCGGTCCCGCTCCTCGGCGGTCAGGGGTGCCGTGTGCGCGAAGTCGAAGCGGAGCCGGTCCGGCGCCACCAGGGAGCCGCGCTGCACCACGTGCTCCCCGAGGACCTTGCGCAACGCCGCGTGCAGGAGGTGGGTGGCGGTGTGGTTGCGCTCCGTATCGTGGCGGACGTCGGCGGGCACCAGTGCCTCCACGGCCACCGGGGCGGAGGGACTGTCGGGGAAGCTTCCCTTCACGGCGCCCAGGAGGGCGACCCTCCCGTCCACCTTCCTCACGTCGGCGACACAGAGCGACCAGCCGTGCCCCCTCACCTCGCCCCGGTCCGAGACCTGCCCTCCGCTCTCCACGTAGAAGGGGTTCTCCCGGAGGATGAGGCCGAGGGAATCCCCGTCCCGGCGCCAGGCCAGGACCTCCGTGTCCACCCACGTGGTGTGGTAGCCGACGAAGGCCTGGGGCTCGCCGGAAAGCTCCAGCCAGCCCTCCGAGGAGCCGTCGTCCATCCCGATCCCCGCCGCCACCCTGTCCGCCCGGGAGCGGGCGCGCTGGGCCTCCAGCGCTTCGCCGAAGCCGGCCACATCCACCCGGTACCCGCGCTCCTCTGCCATGAGCTGCGTCAGGTCCAGCGGGAAGCCGAAGGTGTCGTACAGCCGGAACGCCTCGATCCCCGGCACCTCGCCCCCCTTCCCCTCTCCGGGGGCGAGCTCGTCGAAGCGGCTCATGCCCCCCTCGATCGTGGCGAGGAAGCGCTCCTCCTCGGCGCGGGTGGTCTGGACCAGGTGCCGGCTGCGCTGGCGAAGCTCAGGGTACACGTCGCCCATGACGTCCACCACGGCCTCCACCACGTGGACCAGCGCCGGCTCCCTGAGCCCCAGGAGCCACGCGTGCCGGACCGCCCGGCGCAGGATCCGTCGGAGCACGTAGCCCCGCCCCTCGTTGGACGGGAATACACCGTCGGCAACGAGGAAGGCCACGGCGCGGGCGTGGTCCGCCAGGACCCGGTAGCTCACGCTCTCCCCGGCGGACGGGTCGTAGGGGCGCCCCACCACTGCGGCCACCCGCTCCAGGAGCGGCCTGAACAGGTCGGTGTGGTAGTTGGAGTCCGCGCCCTGCATCACCGCCGCGATGCGCTCCAGCCCGGCACCGGTGTCCACGCAGGGCGCAGGAAGAGGGTGGAGCGTCCCCGACGCGTCACGGTCGTACTGCATGAACACGAGGTTCCAGAGCTCCACGATGCGGCCGGCGTCACCGGCGGCGACGAACTCCTCGACGGTCTGGGACGCAGGCACCTGGGCGCGGAGGTCGTAGTGGATCTCGGAGCAGGGGCCGCAGGGGCCCGTATCCGCCATCTGCCAGAAGTTGTCCTTGTCCCCCAGGCGGAAGATGCGCGAGCGGTCCAGGCCGACCTCCGTGGCCCACAACTCGGCTGCCTCGTCGTCGGAATGGTGGACCGTGGCGTAGAGCCGCGCCGGATCGAGGCCGTACACCTCGGTCATCAGCTCCCAGGCGTAGCGGATGGCGTCCTTCTTGAAGTAGTCGCCGAAGGAGAAGTTCCCCAGCATCTCGAAGAAGGTGTGGTGGCGCGCGGTCTTCCCGACCTCCTCCAGGTCGTTGTGCTTCCCCCCGGCCCGCACGCATTTCTGCGACGTGGTCGCGCGCTTGAAGCCCAACCGCTCCTGTCCGAGGAACACCCTCTTGAACTGCACCATCCCGGCATTGGTGAAGAGCAGGGTCGGGTCGTCGGAGGGCAGTAGGGAGGAGCTCGGGCGCACCTCGTGCCCGTGCTCCCGGAAGTACTCGAGGAACCTCTGTCGGATCTCGGCGGCCTTCATGTTCACCCGGGGTCGTTGGGAAAGGGCGCCCACCGGGGGCACCGCATGCGTCGGCAGTCAGAGAAACCCTAAAGGTAATCGGACGGTCCAAGAGGGCTCAACGTGGCCGGATTCCACGCAAACGGGGGGCCAGGGCGCACGCCCCGGGCCCCCCGCCGTGGACCTTGGCTCCCGGCGGTGGACTCAGTCGTCCACCGTCGCGTCGTCCTCGACGGACGCGGTGGAGCCGCCTCGCATCCCCAG
>JBFYZE010000311.1:0-13887 GCA_041309665.1 Gemmatimonadales bacterium
GGACATCCGCGGATCGAGACGTATCTGGACTTTCGCAATTACCTGCGGGCGCACCAGGATGCGGATGGAGCTCAACTTCTTCAACCTGGTGGTCTTCCCCAGCCTGGTGGGGATCGGCATCGACGACGGGGTCCACATCTACCACCGGTACCGCGAGGAGGGCCCCGGCTCCCTCCCCTTCGTGCTCCAGCGCACCGGGATGCCGGTGCTCGTCACCACGATCACCTCGTGCGTGGGATATTCCGGCCTGCTCTTCGCCCACCACCCGGGGCTCCAGTCCATCGGCAAGCTGGCCATCGTCGGCCTGACGGCCACCCTCGTGAGCGCCTACCTGATCCTTCCCGCGCTCCTGGAGATCTTCGGCGCGGGCCGCGAGCAGGAGGCGTAGGAGCGGGGACGGCCTTCTCCGATCACGCCATATCGAAGCGATCCAGGTTCATGACCTTGCTCCACGCCGTGACGAAGTCGTTCACGAACTTCTCGTTGTTGTCGTCGCAGGCGTACACCTCGGCCAGCGCTCTGAGCTCCGAGTTGGAGCCGAACACCAGGTCCACGCGCGTCCCGGTCCACCGGAGCTTGCCGGAGGCGCGGTCGAACCCCTCGTAGACCCCATCCGTCGAGGAGGGGCGCCACTCCAAGCCCATGTCCAGGAGGTTCACGAAGAAGTCGTTGGTGAGCGTCCCGGGCTTGGTGGTGAAGACCCCGTGCGCCGACCCGCCGACGTTGGCGCCGAGGGCTCGCATGCCGCCCACCAGGACGGTCAACTCGGGTGCGGTCAGCGTCAGCAGCTGGGCACGGTCCAGGAGCAGCTCCTCGGCAGGCGTCGCGAGTCCGACGCGGAGGTAGTTGCGGAAGCCGTCGGCCAGGGGCTCCAGCACCGCGAAGGACTCCGCGTCGGTCTGCTCCTGTGAGGCGTCGGTGCGCCCGGGCGAGAAGGACACGTCGATCTGGTGCCCCGCCCTCCGTGCCGCCTCCTCCACGGCGGCGCAGCCGGCCAGCACGATGAGGTCCGCCAGCGAGATCTTCCTGTTCCCGGCCTGGGCGTCGTTGAATGCCTTCCGGATCCCCTCCAGCGTCGCCAGCACCTTGGCCAGCTCCGCCGGCTGGTTCACCTCCCAGGCCTTCTGCGGCGCGAGGCGGATGCGGGCCCCGTTGGCGCCCCCGCGCATGTCCGAGCCCCGGAAGGTGGAGGCCGAAGCCCAGGCCATCCTCACGAGCTGCGGGACGGCGAGGCCGGAAGCCAGGATCTTCGCCTTCAGCTCGGCGATGTCCTGCGCGCTTACCAGCTCATGGTCCACGGCCGGGACCGGGTCCTGCCATATGAGCTCCTCGGCAGGCACCTCGGGCCCGAGGTAGCGCGAGCGGGGCCCCATGTCCCTGTGGGTGAGCTTGAACCAGGCGCGGGCGAAGGCGTCGGCGAACGCGTCGGGGTTCTCGTGGAAGCGCCGCGAGATCTTCTCGTAGATGGGGTCGAAGCGGAGCGACAGGTCCGCCGTGGTCATCATGGGCCGGTGCTTCTTCGACGGGTCGTGGGCGTCGGGGATCATGTGCTCGTCCCTGACGTCCTTGGCCAGCCACTGCCATGCGCCCCCGGGGCTCTTCACCAGCTCCCACTCGTAGCCGAAGAGCATGTCGAAGTAGCCCATGTCCCACTTCGTCGGGTTGGGCTTCCAGGCGCCCTCGATCCCGCTGGAGGTGGTGTCCACCCCTATGCCCGTCCCGAAGGCGTTCCTCCACCCCAACCCCATCTCCTCCAGGGGGGCGCCTTCCGGCTCCCGGGCCACCAGCGCCGGGTCCCCGGCGCCGTGGCACTTGCCGAAGGTGTGTCCTCCGGCGACGAGTGCGACGGTCTCCTCGTCGTTCATGGCCATGCGGGCGAAGGTGTCGCGGACGTCGCGCCCCGAAGCCACCGGGTCCGGGTTCCCGTCGGGCCCTTCGGGGTTCACGTAGATGAGCCCCATCTGGACTGCGGCCAGGGGGTTCTCCAGCTCCCGGTCCCCGGCGTAGCGCTCATCGCCCAGCCAGGCGTCCTCGCTCCCCCAGTAGACATCCTCTTCGGGCTCCCAGACGTCCTGCCGCCCACCGGCGAACCCGAAGGTCTCGAAGCCCATGGACTCCAGCGCGCAGTTCCCGGCCAGGATCATGAGGTCGGCCCAGGAGATCTTGTTGCCGTACTTCTTCTTGATGGGCCAGAGGAGTCGGCGCGCCTTGTCCAGATTGACGTTGTCCGGCCAACTGTTCACCGGCGCGAAGCGCTGGTTTCCGGTGCCGCCTCCGCCCCGCCCGTCGGAGATGCGGTAGGTGCCGGCGCTGTGCCACGCCATGCGGATGAAGAGCCCGCCGTAGTGGCCCCAGTCGGCGGGCCACCAGTCCTGGGAGTCGGTCATCAGCGCGTAGAGGTCCTGCTTCAGCGCGGCCAGGTCGAGCTTCCTGAACTCCTGGGCGTAGTCGAAGTCCCCGCCCATGGGGTTGGACTTGGCGGAATGCTGGTGGAGGATCTTCAGGTTCAGGCGGTTAGGCCACCAGTCACTGTTGGACTGGGCGCCGGCGTGGGTCCGGGCACCGTGCATCTGGGAGAACGGGCACTTCGCTTCACTCGACATGGCGGACTCCTGTCGTCTTCCGTGGCTGGGTCATCGAAATCTAGCTCCGGCGGCGGGGTGCGCAGCGACGCACGGGGCCCGGCCACGCGTGGATCGGCCAGAATGTGGTGGGACAGCCCGGATTCCGGGCCGCCCCAGCCGGTCCTGCTCGAGCAGCTGGATGATCGTTCGGTGGCCCCCGAGTGACGGGCGATCGTCCCGCTGTCCGGGCAAGCCCCCTCTACCACAGCTCCGCCGGCGTCGTCCCCGTCAGGCGGCCGGCGCCGTAGAAGGGCTGGTGCAGGTAGAGGTCCTGCTTCCCCACACCCTGCCGCCGTCCTCGGGCATCCATCCCCGCGGGGTCGAGTGGGCGGCGAACGCCGCCGTTTCCTGCTGGGTGAACGTGTGGGCGTGCATGCACAGGCCCGCCCTCGGCCCGGCCATCGCAGATGTTGTGGAGGAGCGGATTCGCCCGGATGGGGCCGGGGTGGGGGTCCGTGGCCGTCATGGCCGGGACGACGGAGGAGACGTTTCGCCAGGTGTCGTCGCGGGGGGGCGACCCTCCCGGGCCGCCCCCCCGCCTACCGCAACGCCGCCCTACCTGCTCACCACCCCCGCGCGTAGTACGCCCAGAAGAAGTCGCCCATCTCGTGCCACTTCTGCATGGTGCCGCGCGCCCAGTTGTCGGTGTAGCGGGTGAGGAACTGGCGGTACTTCATGGGGTCGGCGCCGCCCTCGGCCTTCATCATCTCCACCGCCTTCTGCTCGATGAGCGGCTGCTCCAGGAAGAGCTGCTCCTCCAGCTCCAGGACGGCGGGCTCCAGGTACTGGCGCGCCCACCCCCACTTGATCTGGGAAAGGCGGTTGGCGCGCCGGATCCACCAGCACGCGGCGTCCTCACGGTAGGAGTGCTGGCAGTCGATCTTGAAGCTCTCCGGGAGCGCGAGCGTGCCCGCGTAGATGGGGAAGCGGGGGCTCTGCCCTGGGTTGTCCCAGGCGAAGTAGGTCACCGTCCCGATCTCCGGCGGCAGCCAGCCCCGGGCCTGGATGAGCGTCGCGTAGGAGCACTGCTGCACGGCGATGGTGCGCTGCGGCTCCACCACGCCGGGCTTGATGGCGTTCAGGAGCGTCCCCATGTCGCGGGTGAGTTGCCAGTTGTTCACCACCGGGCTCTTGATGGTCTTGGGCGCGTTGGGGTCGTTCGCCGCGGCCGGGTTGGGCACCATGAGGTTCTTCCCGGCGTCGTAGGGGGTCCCCTCGTACGTCTGCCGGTAGTACGCGAGGACCTCCTGGACCGAGATCTTCTTGTCGGGCTTCACCGAGAACGGGAGCTCCTCCATGTCCATGGAGAGCTTCAGCGAGGGCGCCAGCGTGCTCAGGATGAAGAACTCGCGGATGGCGAAGGGCTTCCGGCCGCTGTAGGCCTCCCAGAAGCGGAAGGGCTTTCCGCTCTTTGCATCCCACCACCCCATCTCCTCGGCCAGGGAGTGGACGTTCTCGCTGGCCATGTAATGGTCGGGGTCGTTCAGGTCGAGCGTGGAGATGCGGGGGATGTTGGCCGACACCCCGATGTTCTCGTCGGGGATGCGCACCGCGGCCCACACCGCACCCGGCTCCGCGGGGCCGGCGCCCATGATCTCGAAGTGCCAAACCTCCTTGGCGTCGGCGAAGGTGAGGCACTCGCCGGCGTCTCCGTAGCCGTACTGCTTCACCAGCTCGCCGATGAGCTCGATGGCCTCGCGGGCGGTGGAGGTGCGCTCCAGCACGATGGCCTGGAGGTTCTCGATGAGGAACAGCCCCTCGTCGTTCTCCAGCTCACGCCGGCCCCCGATGGTGGTCTCGCCGATGGCGAGCCCCTTCTCGTTCATGGCCGGGTAGGCCACGTTGAGATACCGGTACGTGGAGGGCACCTCGGGGATCGTTCCCTTGAGCGTGAGGCGCCGCAAGTCGTCGGGCGTCTCGGTGTGCAGGAGCCCCCAGTAAATGGGCTTGGTGGCGCCCGCGGGGTTCGTCTTGCGGGGCTCGATCTGCGCCCAGGTGCGGTAGTTGCCGTCGCACGAGTGGGCCGTCATCACCGAGCCGTCGACGGACGCCAGGCGCGCCACCTGGATGCTCGTGCACCCGCAGTCCTCGACCGCCGGGTCGCACCCGCACTTGCCGTCGGGAGCGGTGCACTGCGGGCCGACGGGCCACGCCAGCTCCTGCGCGGGAAGCCGCTGCCCGTACAGGGCGCCGGCGGAGAGCAGCGCCAGGGCCAGCGCCAGGGTGCCCGGCAGGGCCTTTCTGAACAGATGTCTCACGGAATGCCTCCTGTCGTTCGGGTCCAACACCGGTGCGCCGGGCCGGCCGCGCGTCGCGGCTCCCTGCGTCCTTCGCCTACTCGATCTTCACCTTCTCCGGCGGCGCCTTGGTCGGGTCGTGGAGCCAGTGCCCCAGGCCCCGCTCGATGACCTCGGCATAGCGGGGCACGCCCGCCAAGACGATGGGCTTGTCCGGATTCAGCTCCGTCCACGCCTCCAGCGTCTGCAGGATGGCGGACGTGTGCCGGCCCACGCGCACGTCGATGGGCCAGCCGTTCTCGTCGATCTTCTCGAAGAGGAGGCCGGCCTGGCCGGCCTTCACCACGAACTCGTCCTTGCCCGTGAGCAGCTGCTCACGCGTCGTGCGCCCCCGGGTCGCGTCCAGAAAGGGCTCGGGCGCCTCGAAGAGGAGCGATACGGCGTCCGAGAAATCCCCCACCTCGCGGTGGGAGAGCCCGTGCAGGTTCACGGGCGAGTACTCCATCCCCATGTTGAACTCCATGTCGGAGAGCATCATGGAGGTATAGGTGGCCAGCTCCTCCCCCGACTGGTGGGTCACGATGGTACTGATGACCGGGTACTGGAGCTCGGCCTCGTGGAGGTCGATGAAGAGGTCCACGCCCTCGTTCCTGATGAGCTCCATGAACGCGTACGTGGTGCGCTCGGTGAGCGTCCCGTCGGGACGGCCGGGCCAGGTCCGGTTCAGGTTCCGGACGTCCATCCACGCCAGGTACTGCCTGCTGGGATGATGGATGTAGACCTCCGGGTCGGGCCACTGGTCCAGGGGGTTGGACCAGCGGTCCCCCAGGCGGAACGTGCGCTCGCCCCAGTCCGTGGCGATGGAGAAGTCCGGCGGGTAGGCGCCCCCCACGCGGGTCACGGTGGAGGCGCTCCGGTTCGCGCTGAGCACCACGATGAGCCGGCCCGACTCCATCTCCGCGTTCTCCACCAGGAGCCAGGCCGCGAGGCGGCTGGCGGGCTCCTCCGGGTGGGTGCCGCCCATGACGAAGACGGTGGCGCCGGGCACGCCGCTGTCGAGGATGTAGACGTTGCAGTCGTTGGCCGTCCCCCGGACGCCGTCGAACCACTCGGAAAGGAGCTTCACCTCGGTGACGCCGGGGCCGAGCACGACGGACTCCGGCATGGTTCGCGAGCGGTGGAAGCTCCACCCCGAGGCGGCCAGGAGAACCAGGCCCAGGGCGGCGATGACGAGCTTGCGGATCACGGTGCCCTCCTCACTTCAGCCGGAAGAGTCGGAGGAGGAAGGGGACGAGCACGATGACGTAGAGCACCTCCTCCTTCCAGTCCCTGCTGCGCACGAGGTTCCAGATCATCATGGCGGCCACCCCGGCCACCATGGCGTAGTAGAGGAGGGTGACCAGCGTCTGCAGGAGGACCATGGCGTCGCTCTCCTAGAGGCCGGTGAGGAAGGAGAGCTTGGCGGACCCCACGACCATGAGGGTGCCCACCAGCGCGATGAGGATGGCCGGGACGATGCACGCCTTCAGGAAGCCCATGTAGGACTCCTTGTAGCCCACCACGCTCACGGTGAGGCGCCCGATGATGGCCGTGGGCGGGATGGCGTCGCCCAGGGGCCAGATCACGCTCATCCCCGCCAGCGCCACGATGGGGTCGAGCCCCATGGTGTTGAAGAGGAGCACGAGCGGGACGCCCAGCACCGGCGCCGCTCCCCACATGAGGACGGCTTCGGAGAGTGGGAGGACGAGGAAGAGGGTCCCGAACACCAGCCACACCGGCAGCGTCACCACGGTGACGGCGAGGAGTCCCCGCGCCCCGGTGAGCGTCATGATCTGCACCAGGATCCCCACCGCGGTGAGCGTGCCCACCAGCGGGAGGAGCTGGTGCACCGTCTCCCGGGAGATGCGCAGCACGTCCAGGCGCACGGGAGAGAGCACCAACGACGTGGTGGCGGCGAAGGCGAACATGAGCGGAAGCCCGACCACCGGCGTGTCGTGGGGCCACTGCCGCCCGATCCACACGAAGAGGACGAAGACGCCGAAGGGGAGCAGGAGCCGGAGCCAGCTCATCTTCTCCGGGGGCACGGGGAGCTCCGCCAGAGCCTTGTCCAGCGCCACGGATTCGCCCCGCCATCCCAGGATGAACGCCGTCGCCAGGGCCAGCAGGACGCAGGGGACGAGGAGGGGCCAGAAGAACCCGATGTAGGGCATGTTCACGCCCGCCGCCGTCATCATGGCCCAGAGGCTCACGGGCGGAGCCGCCGCGGAGAGCCCGGCGATGATGAACACGATGGCCGCGGTGCGCACCGCCGACACGCCCATGGACCTGAGCACCACCGCCACCATCCCGCCCGTGATGAGCACGGTGACGCTTCCCGCGCCGGTCAACGCACCCGGGAGGAGGAGGAGGACGGTGAGAAGGACCAGGAGGAGGGCGCGGGCGCGGTGGAATCGCACCAGGATCCCGCGCACGGCGAACGCCACCCCCCCCGACTCCTTCAGGATGTTCATGAAGAGGGTGGCGGTGATGAAGATGAGGTTGATGTCGAGGTAGGTGATGGCCCCCTCGGTGATGTGCCTGGGAGGGATGCCGAAGCCTCCGGCCGCCGACCCCGCCAGCGCGGCGGCGAACATGGCCAGCTCGGTGGACAGCCTGAACAGCTTGGCCACCGCGTAGGTGGCTACCATGGCGAGGAGGACCAGCGCGGCCCAGGTGGTCATGGTCATGGCATGGATCCCCGCGTCGTCGTCGCCACGCGCGCGTCGCCGCTACTTACCGAAGACGCGGCCCAGCAGGTCGCCCAGCTCCATGTTCTTCTCGAACAGGAGGAGCGGGATCTTGCCTCCCTGGGAGAGGCGGGTGAAGCGGCCGTCCTCGTCGCCGTCCTTGCGGATGATCATGAACGCCGAGTTCGGCATGACGGCGTCGATGGACTGCTCGTCCGAGTTGTCACCGGGCGCGGCGCCCTGGGCCCGACGCGCCATCCCTTCCACGTGGGATCCGATGACGGTGATCCCCTGCTTTTTCGCCTCTGCGATGAGGGCCGCCGTGCGGGCCAGCTCCTGGGGCATGGACACGCCCGCCGCGCCCATCCCCTTGAGGCTGGCTCCGGTCACGATGATGAGCGCCTTGTAGGGCTTGCCGCCCTGCTGGGCCGCCACCAGGTCCTGGGCGGAGGCCTGTGCGAGGAACTCGTGCTGGAGCTGGAGGCGGTTGAGGAAGAACTTCACCCGCTCCGGTCCCGGGCTCTGGCCGCAGGACGTGAGGAGGACGGGGAGCTGGGCGGTGGGGGCGGGGGCCTGGGCGGCCAGGGGAAGGGCGCCGGCGCCGGCGACGCACGCCGCCACGAGCATGGGCACAACCCTCCGAAGGGACGTCATGGTCCGTTTCCTAGAGGGAGGGTCGGGGTCTCAGTGCTGCGCCTGGAAATCATAACGCCCACCGCGGCCAGAATCACCATGGCCGCGAGCCAGGCGGCGGCGATGAGGCGCAGCGGGGTCGATGGCGCGGGGTCGCCCCGGAGCAGGCGGGTCGTCCCGGGGGAGGAGAAGGGGAGCGGGTCCCAGGGGAGGCCGTGGCGCCCCGCAAGGCCTCTCATGTCCAGGAGATGGATGACGGGGATGCCAGCCGTCGCCATGGCGTGGAGGGCTCCCCGCTGGGCGGTGGGAGGGAGGGGGATGTCGCCGGGGGCCAGGAGTCCGGGACGGAGCCGGAGGAGCGCGGGGCTGGTGCCGATGTTGGCGTCGGCGCCACCGACGTTGACGAAGGCGGCGACGCTCCCGTACAACGCCATCCGCCGGGCCACGCTCGCCGGCAGGTCCGGCTCGAGGATGAGCGGGACGCCGCTCGAGCGGAGCCGCTCCAGGGCGCGCTCCCGGGTCCCCGGCTCCCACTCCTCCCCCCGGTCCCGGGTCCCCCCCAGGGAGACCGCGGAGGGGGGCGTGCGCACGACGCCCTCCGCCACCAGGAGCCGGTGGAGGTCCAGGAGGTGGAAGGCCGGGTCGGTGAGGCCGTACGACGACGCCCCCAGGGAGAGAACGGCGACGGGATGCGCGCCGAGCGCCTCCGTGGCCGTGAGCGCCGCGACGAGGAGGCCCGGGAAGGACCCGGAGGCGGCGATGCCCACCGTGTCGCCCGCTTCCACACCGGCCAGTCCCAGGAGGTACACCAGGAGCGCCGCCGCGTCCGGGTTGGTGGCGGTGCGCTTCGCCTCCAGGTCGCCGAGCGTCGTGAAGAGCTCGTCGTAGGCGGGGCCGACGAGCGCCGTGTGGTTGGGGTCGGTGGAGGGGTCGGGCGGGATGCCGGCGGCGTCGTGGTGGCCGCGCACGGCGGCCAGCGCCCCTTCCATCCGGGCTGAAGCAGCCCTCATCGCCGGGGTCCAGGGCACGACCTCGGACGGCGCCAAGCGCTCGGCCGCGGCCCAGGCCGCGAGGCTGACCAGGGCCGCGGCCAGGAAGAGGTTGCGGGTCCTCGCCGTCGTCAGGCGCGATGCGGGCGCGGTGGACGGGCCTCTTCCGCCATCCGTGTGCCCCGTCTCTTCATGCATCATGTCACGGATGATAAGCCGGGGCGCACCGTGACGCCTCCGGCACCCCCGCTCACTCTTGAGCGTGAGTGCAGAGTAAGTGTACTTTATTAACATGGCTGTGAAGACGATCACCATCGACCTGGACGCCTACGAGGCGTTGAAGCGCCGCAAGCGGCAGGGTCAGTCGTTCTCCGACGTCATCAAGGAGCACTTCACGCGCGGCAGCACCGCAGCGGCCCTCCGCCGCGCGGTGCAGGGACTCCAGGTGGACGAATCCACGCTCGACGCGGTTGATGCGCTCATCCGGGACCGGGCGTCCGACCCGGCTGGGACCGAGCCACTGTGACGCACCTGGACACGTCGTTCCTGGTGGACCTCCTGCGCGAGGGGTCCCGCGGCGGCGAAGGGCGCGCCCACGCCGTGCTGGATCGCCTGCCCGACCAGGAGTTGGGCGTGAGCGTCCACGCGGCCTGCGAGCTGTACGCCGGCGCCGAGCTTTCCCTGGACCCGGTCCGGGAGCGCGAACGCGTGGGTGCGCTGCTGCGCGCGCTGCAGGTGGTCTATCCGTCGGATCGGTTCGCGTCGCGGTACGGGGGCCTGCTCGCCGAGTTGCGGCGCCGCGGAGAGACCGTCTCCACCATGGACCTCCTGATCGGCACCGCAGCGCTCGTGGACGGCAGCGCGCTGGTAACGCGCAACGCCCGCGACTTCGAGCGGCTTCCGGGGCTCGACGTCATCACCTACTGAGCCGGCCCCGGGCCGTTGACAGGCGTCCCACCGTGCGGGATCCTCCGGGCATGACCCACAGCGTGCGCCGCCACCTGCGGGTGGCCGTGGAGGAGTACGACGCGTCCATCCGGCGCTTCATCCCCGGCTACGAGGCCATGCTCCGGGAGACCGCCGGCGCGGTGGCGGCGGTGCGGCCGGCCCTGGTGCTGGACCTGGGTGCCGGGACGGGCGCCCTCTCGGAGACGCTGCTGGCGAGTCCCGAGGTGGGCGCCGTGGAGTTGGTGGACGTGGACGGGGAGATGCTGGCCCGGGCGCGGGAGCGCCTGGCCGAGCACGGCACGCGGGCCCGCTACGCGCTGCGCTCCTTCCACGACCCGCTCCCGGCGTGCGACGCGGTGGCGGCGTCGCTGGCGCTCCACCACGTGCGCACGCTGGAGGAGAAGGAAGCCCTCTTCACTCGCGTCTACGCTGCGCTCCGGCCCGGGGGCGTGCTCGTGAACGCCGACGTGACCCTGCCGGCGGAGGAGCCGGCCCGCGGGGAGGCCTGGCGGGCGTGGGCGGCGCACCTGGTCGCGTCCGGGATCGGGGAGGCCCGGGCGTGGGCGCACTTCGAGGAGTGGGCCGACGAGGACGCCTACTTCCCGCTGGAGGCCGAGCTGGCGGCGCTGGAGGGAGCCGGCTTCCGCGCCCGGTGCGCCTGGCGCGACCGGGTGTCCACGGTGGTGGTGGCCCGGAAGGCGGGGAGGGAGCGGCGCTGACCGACACCATGCCCACATCCGCCCTCCTCCTCGACCTGGACCACACGCTCTTCGACCCCGAGTCCATCCCCACGTCGGTGATGGAGCCTGCGTTCGCCAAGCTGCGGGCCGCCCATGCGCGCATCGGCGGCGTGAGCAGGGAGGTGCTGGAGGCCTCGATCCTCGAGCTCATGGGGAGCCCCATCACGCTGGTGGCCAGGAAGCACGGGTGGCCGGACGAGCTCCGGCGGGCGGCGCTGGAGGCGTCCGGTTCGGCGGTGCTCCCCGACCATCTCCCTCTGTTCCCCGACGTGGCCGAGCTGGTCCGCCTCCCGCAGCGGAAGATCCTGGTGACCACGGGCGTTCCCGCAGTGCAGCTCCAGAAGGTCGCCGCGCTGGGTCTGCACGCGTGGATGGACGCCGTGCACGTGGACGACGCGCTTGCGGTGCCGCGCCGGGGGAAGAGGGCCGTGTTCGCGGCGATCCTGGCGGACGAGGAACTCGACGCCGTGGAGGTGGTGGTGGTGGGCGACAACCTGGAGTCGGAGATCGCGGCGGGGGCCCAGCTGGGTATCCGCACGGTGCACGTGGCGCGGTGGGGGTGCTCGCCGGAGTGCCCGGCGACGCACTGCATGCCGGACCTGTGCGGCCTGGCGGCGGTCCTGTGACGGCCGCGGGATGGCGAGGGTCGCGGCACGGCGCCGCGCGATGAACCCCTACGACCGCTACCTCCTGCCCACGCTGGTGCACCGCACCTGCAGCTCGTCCAAGGCGGCGGAGCAGCGCGCCAAGCTCGTGCCGCTGGCGAGGGGCGACGTCCTGGAGGTGGGGTTCGGCTCGGGACTCAACCTCCCGTACTACGATCCGGCGAAGGTCACGAAGGTCTGGGGCCTCGACCCGTCCCCGGAGCTGTGCAGGATGGCCTCGCGGGCCGTTCGGGACGCGGCGTTCGACGTCGAGCTCGTCCCCGCCCGGGGGGAGGAGATCCCCCTGGAGGACGGCCTGGTCGACACGGTGGTGATCACCTACACGCTGTGCTCCATCGCCGATCCCGCACGCGGGCTTCGGGAGATGGCACGCGTTCTCAAGCCCGACGGGCGCCTCCTCTTCTGTGAGCACGGCGTCGCGCCGGACGCCGCCGTGCGGCGCTGGCAGAGCCGCCTCACCCCCGTGTGGCGGCATGTGAGCGGGGGGTGCCACCTGGACCGGGACATCCCGGCGCTCCTCGAAGAGGCCGGCTTCCAGATCACCGCGCTCGACACCACCTACCTCCCCGGCTGGCGTGTGGCGGGCTACCAGTACCGCGGCACGGCAGCGCCCCGTTAAGCCAGTCCGAAGAGGCGCCCCACGAACCCCAGCGCGACCGTGGCCGTGACCAGCGCCGCCGTGGTCACCAACGCGCCCTGGCGCTCCATGTGGTGGGCGATGAGCCCCGGGATCACCCACCCGATGACCCGGTACTCCACCGACGCGGGGAAGAGGAAGGGAAGGAGCCCGCCTCCCGCCGCGGCCCAGAGGGCGCCGCCGAGGACGAGGAACGCGAAGCGCCGCCGGCCGAAGAGGATGAGCCAGCGCGAGGCGAGCCGGTACGCGGCCATGGTCAGGAGGCCGGCCAGGAGCGTCCCGGCGATCCGCTCCGGGTCCCTGAGGAAGAGGACGAGGTAGCTCGGGACGATGATCCCGCCGGGGTACACGCCCGTGGCCCAGGCCAGGGCCAGCGAGAGGAGGACGCCCAGGAAGGGGAGCTCAATGCCCATGGGCCACGGCCTCCCCTGTGCGGGACCAGTGCTCCACCAGCTCCATCCCCGGGCCGCCGATGTTGCCGAAGCCGAACACGATGCCGCCGGTGGGGCCGAGCACGGAGAGGGCGGCGTGGGTCAGACGCTCCGGGGAGGCGCGGCGGACGACGCGGATGGGGGTGGGCGACGTGGCCGCGCGCCCTGCCCGTCCCGCCCGTCGCACCCGCCGCTCCAGCGCCGCGGCGTGCAGCCCCGTGACGACGAGGGCGTCGAAGCGGTCCAGGAACCCAGCGGCGAGCGCGTCGGCCCATTGGAGCGTGCGGTCCCCCCGGTCGGCGCGCAGGCTCAGGAGGCCGACACAGCGGGGGCGGGGGCCTCCCAGACGCGCCATGACCTCGTCGTACACGCGCAGGGTCGCCCCGGGGTCGTTGGCGGCGAAGGCGTTGACGAGGTGGACCAGCGCCCCGGCGTCGGGTGGGCCGGCTGCCGAGGTGCGTCCCGCCCCTGCCTGCACCCTCCACACTCCCAGCGCCCCCACATCGTGGCGGGCGTTGGCGATCCCCCGGCGGATGGCGGCGTCGCCCACCCCCAGGCGCCGCGCCACGGCCACGACCAGGTCCAGGTTGTCCAGGAAGGTGGGGTAGGATGTGGGTCGGGGAGATCCGGAGGATGAGGTGCGCCCCGGCGTCGCCTCGGCGGCTCCCGTCCCTCGCATCACGCCTTCGGCGCTCCCCGCGGGGACCTCCACCAGCGCCGCCCCCGCCGCCCCCACGGCGCGCCGGAACGACGCCGGGCACAGGCCTTCGGGAGCGAGGACGACGGCGCCAGGAGGCACGGCCAGCGCCAGCACCGCGCCGACGTCCTCCTCGGTGTCGCCCTGGGCCTCGACGTGATCCACGAAGAAGTTGGTGGCGAGCACCAGGTGCGGAACGAAGATCCGGCGCCCTTCGACCTCGTGGTTCTCGGCGTGGATGCTCATGACCTCCGCCACCACCGCGTCCGCGCCCAGGCGGACGGCGCGGTGGAGCAGCGCCGTCTGCTCCAGGATGGAGGCGGGACCCCGGCGCCGGATCCGCTCGATGGACCCGTCCGGAAGCACGAGGCACGGCTCGGAGCCGGTGGTCTTGGCCAGCACCGTGCGCCCGTCCTCGCGGAGCACCGAGGCGAGGAGGCGGGTCACGGTGGTCTTGCCCCTCGTTCCCGTCACGGCGACGCGGAGCGGGACCGCCGCCCGGGCGTGGTCCAGGCGCACGCGCTCGACGGCGAGGGCGGCGAGGAGGAGGGCGGCGGCGG
>JBFYZE010000312.1:0-2638 GCA_041309665.1 Gemmatimonadales bacterium
TTGGGCTCATCGGAACGGCCGTCAACCGTGACCGCGGCGTGGCCGCGGACCTCCATCTCCGCAACGCCGCGTACACCGGGGGGGTCGATTTCCGGCATCGGTTCGCGGGAGAGCGGTACGAGGTGTCGGGATACGTCCTGGGGTCGCAGGTGCTTGGCTCGGCCGACGCGATTGCCCGGGCGCAGCGCTCCGCCGTGCGCTACTTCCAGCGCCCCGACGCGGAGAGCTTCACGTACGATCCGACGCGCACCGACCTCTCGGGCGGATCCGCCTTTCTGTCGTTCGGCAAGATCGGCGGGGAACACTGGCGCTTTTCCACCGGCCTGCACACGCGCTCCCCCGGGTTCGAGGTCAACGACATGGGGTACCAGCGCGACGCGGACTCGTTCACGAACTGGGTGTGGGTGCAGTATCAGCAGAGCGTCCCACAGGGGGCGTTCCGCCGCTGGAACGTCAACCTGAACGGCTGGATGGGGCACAACTACGACTGGGACCTGGGGGGGCTGGGCGGGAACGTCAACGGCTCCTTCCAGCTCCAGAACTTCTGGGGGGGCTACGGCGGGGTGAACCGGGACCTGAGCGCCTACTCGGGGCGCGTGCTCCGCGGTGGGCCGCTCTTCAAGCGCGAAGCCTCGACCAACTGGTGGGCCGGCCTCAACTCGGACTCCCGCAAGGTCGTCCAGCTCAGCCTCAACACGTGGGGGAACGTCGCCGACGAGAGCGGCTCCTGGGCCACCGGGTTCTCGCCGCACCTCCGCTTCAGGCCGTCGGGAAGGGCGACGTTCTCGGTGGGGTCGAGCCTGAACTGGAACCACGACGACTACCAGTGGGTGGACTCCTTCGAGGGCGCGCGCACCGACTACCTGTTCGCGCGCATCGAACAGACCACGGTGGGCCTCTCGCTCCGGGCCGAGTACGCCTTCACGCCCGATCTGTCCCTCCAGGTGTACGCCGAGCCGTTCGTGAGCGCCGGATCCTACGCCGGATACAAGCGGGTGGCGGACCCGGTGGCCGACCGGTACGCGGGCCGGTTCGAGACGCTGTCCGCGCGCACGGACGGGGACGAGGTGCTGGTGGACGTGGACGGGGACGGCGCCGCGGAGACGCTGGACCGCCCGGACTTCAACTACAAGCAGTTCCGGTCCAACACGGTGCTCCGCTGGGAGTACAGGCCGGGCTCCGTGCTCTTCCTGGTCTGGTCCCAGGGGCGCGACCACTCGGTGCGGGACGGCGCCTTCGACCTGGGCCGCGACGTGGGCGACCTCTTCGGCGTCGAGTCGGAGAACGTCTTCATGATCAAGGCGAGCTACTGGCTGAGCCGCTGAGGCGGCCGTGAGCAGGCGCGTGCGAAGCGGTGGGGCCTTCCCACCGCGCGGCCGCGCGCCTAGCTTCGAAACACAACTGATTCCGGGCGATTTGCGGCGTATTGCGGCCCAGCCGGAGCCTCCGGGCTCCCGGCGAACGAGCTAAAAGGCCCGGACCCCTTCGCGCTGCCGCGCGGCGGGGTCCCGGTTTTCGGGAGCACCTCTCATGGATCCACGGTTGTCGGCGTCACGGCGCGCCCAGCGCGCCGCCCTCCTCCGCGAGCACCTGGCTCGGCGCATCCTCGTCATGGACGGCGCCATGGGCACCATGATCCAGGGGTACCGCCTGGCGGAGGACGACTTCCGCGGTGAGCGCTTCCGGGAGCACCCCCGCCCCCTCCAGGGCGCCAACGACCTCCTCAGCCTCACACGCCCGGACGTGGTCACCGCCATCCACCGGGCGTACCTGGAGGCCGGTGCCGACCTCATCGAGACCAACACCTTCAACGCCACCCGCGTGTCCATGGCGGACTACGGGCTGGAGGGGGTGGTCCGCGACATCAACCGGGAAGCGGCCCGCCTGGCCCGCGCCGCCGCCGACGAGGCGGAGGCCCGGGACCCTTCGCGCCCCCGCTGGGTGCTGGGCGCGCTGGGGCCGACCACCCGCTCCTGCTCCATCTCCCCCGACGTGGGGGACCCGGGGCACCGGAGCGTGACCTTCGACCAGATGGCGGAGGCGTACGGGGAGCAGGCGCGGGGGCTCCTCGAAGGGGGCGCCGACGTCCTCGTGGTGGAGACGGTCTTCGACACGCTGAACGGCAAGGCGGCGCTCTTCGTCATCTCCGGGATCCTCGCGGAGCTGGGCGAGGACGTGCCGGTGATGGTGTCGGGGACCATCACCGACCGGAGCGGGCGCACGCTCTCGGGACAGACCCCCGAGGCCTTCTACAACTCGGTGCGCCACGGGGTGCAGCCCGGGCCCGGGCGAGCGCGGGGGCTCCTCAGCGTGGGGCTGAACTGCGCCCTGGGCGCCGACCAGCTCCGCCCCTTCCTGGAAGAGCTGTCCGAGGTAGCCGAGCTCCCGGTGAGCTGCTACCCGAACGCGGGGCTCCCCAACGAGCTGGGGGAGTACGACGACACTCCCGAGCACATGGCCGAGGTGGTGCGCTCCTTCGCCGAGGACGGGTTCCTGAACATCGTGGGCGGGTGCTGCGGCACGCGCCCGTAGCACATCCGGGCCATGGCGGGGGCGGTGGAGGGGGTGCCCCCCCGCACGGTCCCCGAGCGGCCGCGGCGCACACGCCTCTCGGGGCTCGAGCCCCTCACCATCGGTC
>JBFYZE010000313.1:0-3681 GCA_041309665.1 Gemmatimonadales bacterium
GAGCGCATGCCGCTCGGCGCTGCGCTCCCCCTGGCCGAGGCGATCGTGGCGGCGCTCCGGTCGCACGGCGCGGTGGAGCGGATCGCGCTGGCGGGAAGCCTTCGCCGGATGAAGGAGACGGTGAAGGACATCGACGTCCTGGTGACCTCGAATACGCCGGCGCGGGTGATGAAGGTCTTCCTGGCGCTCCCGAACGTGGCGGATGTCCTGGTGCACGGGGACACCAAGTCCAGCGTTCGCCTGCGGGAGAAGATCCAGGCGGACCTCCGGGTGGTGGAGCCGGCATGCTTCGGCGCCGCCCTCCAGTACTTCACCGGCTCCAAGCAGCACAACATCCGGGTCCGCGAGTTGGCCCAGCGGCGCGGGCTGAAGGTGAACGAGTACGGGGTGTTCGACGAGAAGGCGGATCGCCGCGTGAGCGGCGCCACCGAAGAGGAGGTCTATGACGCCGTCGGCCTCCCGTACATCCCGCCGGAGATCCGGGAAGACGGCGGGGAGATCGAGGCGGCGCTGGATGGCCGGCTGCCGGCGCTGGTGACACTCGACGAGATCCGGGGAGACCTGCAGCTGCACACGACGTGGAGCGACGGGGTCCATTCGCTGGGGGAGCTTGCCGCCGGCGTCCGGTCCCGGGGCTATCAGTACATGGCGGTCACCGACCACTCCAAGTCCTCCACGGTCGCCGGCGGCATGGACGAGGCGCGGGTGGTCGAGATGATCGCCGAGGTCCGGGCGCTCAACAAGCGGCTGAAGGGATTCCGCGTGCTGGCGGGTTGCGAGGTGGATATCCGGGCCGACGGGAGTCTGGATTTTCCGGAGGAGATCCTGACCCAGCTTGACCTCGTGCAGGTGTCCTTCCACTCCCGCTTCAAGATGAGCCGCGAGGAGATGACGGCGCGGATCGTCCGCGCCGTCCGGCATCCGCTGGTGCATATTCTCGGCCATCCGACGGGTCGGCTGATCGGCGAGCGCGCCGCCTACGAGCTGGACATGGACGCGGTCCTCCAGGCGGCCAGGGCGGCGGGTATCGCGGTGGAGATCAACGCATCGCCGTCGCGCCTGGATCTGAACGACGTTCACGCGCGGCGCGCCCGGGATCTCGGCGTCCCCATCACCATCAGCACAGACGCCCACGCCATCGCCCAGCTGGACTTCATGCGGTACGGGGTGGCGGTGGCGCGGCGGGCGTGGCTCACGGCCCCGGACATCCTCAACACACGCCCGGAGCGGGCACTGCTCTCCTGGCTTCGGGCCAGGGGCGCCGGCCGGTAGGCGCGGGCGACGACCGGCGGTCCCCGCGGTCTCCGGGGCCGGGGTTGACGCCGGCTGGGCGCCGCGGTAGTATCCCGGCGGTGTCAACGGATCCCTCGCGCGCGGACCTCCCCGTACGGATTCGCCGCACACACCAACCTAATGCCAAGGAGAACGCGTTATGGCGCCATTCACCACACGCCCTGTCGTCATGGGAACGCGCGGCGTGGTCACCTCGGGACACTACCTGGCCACCACCGCCGGCTTTCGGATCATGGAGCGGGGCGGCAATGCCGTGGATGCCGCGGCGGCCATGGGCTTCTGCCTGAACCTGCTCGAGCCGCAGAGCAATGGCATCGGCGGGGAGGTTCCGATGCTCATCTACTCCGCGGCGGAGGGGAAGGCCTTTGCGATCAGCGGCGTCGGCTGGAACGCCGCGGCCTTCAGCATTGACTGGTGCCGGGCGCACGGCATCGACCTCATCCCGGGCGATGGCTATTTGCCGGCCTGCGTGCCGGCGCCGGTGGACACCTGGGCGACGGCGCTCGCCCGCTTCGGCACCCTGCGGTTCGCGGACATCCTCCAGCCCGCCATCGAGTTGGCCGAGCACGGCTTCCCCATCTACGAAGGACTGCGCGAGCACCTGGTGGCCAATCGGGAGAAGTATCTCACGAGGTATCCGACCACCGGGGAACTGTATCTCCCGGGCGGGCGGGTGCCCGAGGTCGGCGAGGTCTGGCGGAACCCGGACTGGGCCAACGTCCTCAAGCGGTTGTGTCGAGCCGAGGCGGCGGCATCGCCCAGGGGTCGGATCGCGGGCATCGAGGCCGCGCGGGATGCGTTCTACACGGGGGAGGTGGCCGAGCGGATCCTGGCCTTCATCACCTCGACGCCGGTCGAGGATGCCAGCGGCTCCGCCCACACGGGCCTCCTCTCGGCAGCGGACCTGGCCGAATGGCGTGCAGGGGTGGAAGAGACGGTCAGCCTGCGGTACGGCGACCTGGAAGTCCACAAGTGTCCCCCATGGACGCAGGGGCCGGTATTCCTGCAGCACCTGGCGCTCCTCGCCGGGGACGACCTGAAGGCGCTCGGCCAGAACTCGGCCGAGTACCTCCACCTGCTCATCGAGTCCGCCAAGCTGGCGTTCGCGGATCGCGAGGCCTACTACGGCGACCCGCGCTTCGACACGGTGCCGCTGGAGGTCTTGCTCTCGCCGGCGTACACCGCCAAGCGACGCGCCCTGATCGGCGGCGAGGCCTGCCCCCACTTCCGACCGGGGGATGTTGGGAAGGGGGTCCCCGCCTACGCCACCTTCAACGTGCAGGAGGACAACCGCCGTGCCCTCCAGGTCGCCGGGCGCGAGGTGCGGGACCTGGGGTTGGGCCACTCCCACGTGGGCGATACCACCCATCTTGACGCGGTGGACCGCCAGGGCAACATGGTGGCGGCGACCCCCAGCGGCGGCTGGCTGGCGGATTCGCCGGTGATTCGGGGGCTCGGCTTCCCGCTAGGCAGCCGGGGCCAGATGTTCTACCTGAATGCGGCGCGCCCCAACGCCCTGGCACCCCGCAAGCGCCCCCGGGCCACACTGACGCCCTCGCTTGTCACCCGGGGCGGCAAGCCCTTCATGGTCTTCGGCACGCCGGGTGGTGACGGGCAGGAGCAGTGGACGCTCCAGTTCTTCCTGAACCACGTGGTCTTCGGGATGAACCTCCAGGAGGCGCTGGACGCTCCCACGATCACCTGCGTCCACTTCCCCTCGTCCTTCTACCCGCGGCCTGCCTATCCCAACCGGGTGGAGGTGGAGGGGCGCCTCGAGGGGGCCGTGGTGAACGACTTGGAGCGGCGTGGCCACGAGGTCAAGCTGATCGATGCCTGGGCCAACGGC
Source organism: Gemmatimonadales bacterium (assembly GCA_041309665.1). Lineage (GTDB taxonomy): Bacteria > Gemmatimonadota > Gemmatimonadetes > Longimicrobiales > Gaopeijiaceae > SZUA-318. The sequence continues at coordinate 3,140 of JBFYZE010000313.1, forward strand.
AAGGTGATGGGGATCCGGCTCGATCGGGAGCGAGGGGTGATCGCGGGCGCGGCGTCCCCGCGGCGGAGCATCGCATACGCGCTGGGCTGGTAGCCCGAATCCCCGACAACCAGGGGGAGGGTGGGGGGTCCATGTTTGACCTGCATACGTTCTCGATCGTTGCCCGCGATCCTGCCGGCGCCTTCGGCGTGGCGGTGGCCACGGCGCGTCCGAGCGTGGGGAGCCTGGTGCCGTTCGTGTCGCCGGCCGGGGCGATCGCCACCCAAGCGCGGGTGAGCACCGAGCTCGGCAGGCGCGGCCTGGCCTTGCTGGAGCAGGGGGTGCCGGTCCAGACGGCGCTCCGTGCGCTCCTGGCCGAGGACGTGGACCGGGAGATCCGCCAGATCCACGGTGTGGACGGGACACGGGTATTCTGCCACACAGGCGCGCGGTGCGTCTCCTGGTGCGGGCATCACGCGGGCGACGGCTTCACCGTGGCGGGAAACATGCTGGCGGGGCCGCAGGTGATCGCCGCCATGGTCGAGGCCTACGGCGCCGCCCGC
>JBFYZE010000314.1:0-9043 GCA_041309665.1 Gemmatimonadales bacterium
GACGTCATGACCGGGGTGGACCACGTCATCGCCCGCGGGCTGGTGGACGGCGCGCGCATGGCCAAGATGGGGTGGAGCGCCGGCGGCCACATGACGAACAAGATCATCACGTTCACGAACCGCTTCAGAGCCGCCTCGTCGGGGGCAGGCGCCGCCAACTGGATCTCCATGTACGCACAGTCCGACGTGCGCACGTACCGCACGCCCTGGTTCGGCGGGACGCCCTGGGAGAAGAACGCTCCCATCGACACGTACTGGGACCACTCCCCCCTCAAGTACGTGGCCAACGTGAAGACGCCCACCCTCTTCCTGGTGGGCGGCGAGGACGTGCGCGTGCCCCCGCCCCAGTCGGTGGAGATGTGGCGGGGCGTGAAGCAGCAGGGCGTGCCCACCAAGCTCTGGATCGCCCCCCGCGAGCCCCACGGCTGGCAGGAGCTCCGCCACCGGCTCTTCAAGGCCAACGTGGAGCTGGACTGGTTCGAGAGGTGGGTGATGGAACGGACGTGGACGTGGGAGAAGGCGCCAGCCGGCGCGTGAGCGGCGCGCGGGGCGCCCGCGGATGAACCGGCCGTCGGTCCGCACCCTCCGCCCCGGCCTCCACCTCCTGGAGACCGAGGTGGAGGACTTCGACGTGCGCGCCGCCGTGCTGGTCGGCACGGAGCGGGTCGTGGTCTGGGACACGCTGGCGCACCCGGCGCAGATGGAGGGCGTGCGAGGGATCGTCGCGGAGGCTGGCGGAGCGGCGGGGCGCTCCGCCGCGGTGGGCCCCGCCGCCGCGGCGCCTCTCCCCCTCACCGTCGTCTATTCCCACGCCGACTGGGATCACGCCTGGGGGACGTGCGCCCTCGGGGACGTGGAGGACGTGGTCGCCCACGCCTATGCCGCGCGGCGATTCCGGACGGGCGTCCCGGCGGAGCTGGAGCAGCGGCAGGAGCAAGAGCCGGGTGTGTGGGACGCGGTGCGGCTCGTGCCGCCCACCGTGCTTTTCGAGCGGGAGCACGCGCTCGATCTGGGAGGCGCGACGCTGGAGCTGCACGCCCTCCCGGGGCACACCTCCGACTGCATCGTCGGTCTGGTGCCCGAGTGGGGAGTCCTTCTCGCCGGTGACACGGTGGAGACGCCGGTCCCGGTTGTGAACGAAGGGAGGGCCGTGGTCGGGTGGGCCCGGGCTCTGGAGCGGTGGAGGGACGACGCTCGCGTCGACACGGTCGTGCCGGCCCACGGCCCCGTGGGAGGGCGGGAGCTCGTGGAGCACACCGTGCGGTACCTGCGGGGACTGGCGGCAGGCGGCGGTCCCGCCGACCTGTCGGCGCTGCCCCCCTTCTACCGCGAGACGCACCGGCGCAACCAGGAGCTGGCCGGCCCGGGGAGCGGGTGTGCCGGCACCTCCGGGTCGCGCGACCTGAAGTGAACCGCCTCTTCAGCGATCGCGGCTACCGGCGGATCCTGAGGAGGATGATGGCGCCCAACAGCGCGAAGCCCAGCGCCGCCGCCGTGATCGCCTCCCAGTCCCACACCACCAGCTCCTCGGCCCGGGGCGCGCGCACCGCCTGATCCAGGTGGATGGCGCAGTACGCTCCGCCCTCCTGCGCGTCCCGCTTGCACCGCTCGCCCTTCCGGGTCGTTCCCTGGCATTGGGCCATGTCGCCCCTCCTGGTGAGAGCACCCCGTCCCACCCACTACTACGGCGGAACGGGCCCCGCGGTTCAAGGGGGCGGCTCAGGGAAGCGGATGCAGCGCGATCCCCATGGCCGCAGCCGCCGAGCGCATCCGTGCGTCGTAGCTGGCCAGCGCCACCTCGTGTCCGCGGTCCGCGAGGAACGCGACGGAGGCGAGGTGCAGGGCGTCGAGGGTGCGCACGGGCCTGGGGAAGGGATGGAGGGCGCGCTCCAGCACCACCGGGGCCAGGTCGAGGAGCCCGATCCGCGCCAGGAGCGCACGCGTCGCGTCGCCGTGGGAGCGGGCGAGGTCCATCGCGTGGATGCGGGTCCAGAGCTCGTACACGAGGAGCCGGCTCGCCACCAGGTCATCCTCCCAGAGCGCCGCCGGCGGCTCCCGGTCCTCGGCGAGGAGGTGGGCGAGGGCCACCGAGGTGTCGAGGTAGATCATCGCTCCTCCCGGTCTCGGGCCAGCTCCTCCAGGATCCGGGCCAGGGGCGCGACGGGCCGTCCGCGAGGCGGGGTGCCGCAAGCCCGTAGGGGCGGGGTCAGGAGGCCCTCGTCGGCGAGGCCGCGCAGCGGCCCCGTCCCTAGCGGCCGCCCGAGTTCCAGGATCCCCCTCCGGAGGGCCTCGGAGCGCGAAACGCCGAGCTCTCCGGCGCGCCGGTCCAACTCGGCACGCTCCTCCCGGGTGAGGTAGACCTGGATGGGCTCCCTGACTCGATCCGCCATGAATGATGAATTTATCGACTTCTTTGACAAATTCAACTTGGCCGGAGCGAGCGCAGCCGAAACCGGGAGGGGAGGTCCGGCACGGGCGCCTCCGGCGTCACGAGCACGGACGCCGTGTCCCCCGGGAGGAGGTGGAAGAAGTCGTCGGAGACGCGGGCGCCCACGCCGTCCACGGAGAGGCGCACGCCGTAGGCGAGGCGTTCCGCCGTCAGCGTGACCCGCCACCCGTCTGCTTCGGCCGAGGCCTCGACGACGCGCATTCCCGGGTCGGGAAGGTCCAGGTGCGCCGGCGGCACGAGGAACGCCAGGTCCCGGTGCGTCGCCCCGTCATCGGTGGTGAAGCTCGCCTCGACCACCACCGAGCGGGGGTCGGTCCCCGCGGGGAGGAGACGGTCCACGCTCTCCCTGAAGACCAGCTCCGCCGCCGCCCCGTCCGCGGACGTGTCGACCGCGCTCGTGGCCAGCGTGCCTCCGTCGAAGCTCAGCACCCGCACCTCGAGCGTTCCGTGCACGGGGGCGTCGGCGGCGACCCACACGGCGACGGTGTCGCTCCACGCGTCCGCCAGGACCGCAACCGGGGCGAAGACCTCCTGGGCCCGGTGGTGGAGGGCCTTCCAGCGCCCGAAGGAGTCGATCCCCGACCAGGACACCACGGGCCACGTGTCGTTGAGCTGCCAGTAGAGCGTGCCGCCGGTGCGGGGCCAGGAGCGCCGGTGCGCCTCCAGCGCCAGCCCGACGCCTTCGGCCTGGGCGAGCTGGCTCAGGTAGCTCCACGCGTCCAGCGAGTCGTCCGGGGGGACGGGCCACTCCCGCGCCAGGTAGGTCCGGATGGTCTCGTAGCCCGCGGCGTGCTTCTGGTGGGCGCGCATGACGGGGTCGGAGAGGGAGCGAGGCGCGCCCTCCGCCGCGGCGCCGTCGGTGCCCGTGCCCACGCTCCCGAATGCGGCCACCGTCACCATGTCCGGGAGCGCCTGGAAGCCGAACTCGCTGGCGAAGCGTGGGATCTTCGCGGCATAGGCCCGGAACGGCTCCATCCCCCACCACACCCCCCAGTAGTGGCTGTCTCCCTCGGTGAGGCTCTCCGCGCGCCCCCACCCGTGGCGGGGGGAGGAGGGGATGTAGGGCCGGCCGCCGTCGAGGCGGGCCACCACGCCGCGGAGGACCTCCTCGAAGACGCGGTGGTACGCCGCCTCCACTTGGGGAAGTACATCGGGCGCGTAGTCCGCCTTCCAACCCCAGTTCGCCCATCCCTCGGCGATCTCGTTGTTTCCGCACCAGAGCGCCAGCGACGGGTGGCGGCGCAGGCGGCGCACCTGGTCCTCGGCCTCCGCGGCCACCGAGGACACGAACGAGGAATCCCCGGGCACGAGCGCGTTGGCGAACATGAAGTCCTGCCAGACCAGGATCCCGGCCTGGTCCGCGAGATCGTAGAACACGTCGGGGAGATAGACCCCGCCGCCCCACACGCGGAGCATGTTCATGTTGGCTGCGGCGGCATCGGCCACCAACCGCGCATAGACTGAGGAGTCTGCGCGCGGTGTGAAGTGGTCCGGCGGGACGAGATTGGCCCCCCGCACGAAGAGCGGTTCACCGTTGACGCGGAAGAGGAAGCTCTCGCCGACGGAGTCCCGCTCGGTCACGAGCTCCACGGTGCGCAACCCGACCCGCACGGCGCGTCGATCCCAGCGGCGCCCCTGCACCGCGTCCACCTCCACGTCGTGGAGCCTGGGCGAGCCCCGTCCGGCGCCGGCGGGCCACCAGAGCTCGGCGCCGGGGACGACGAGGGTGGTCTCCCACGCCACGGGCCCTCCGGCCGCCGGCACGGCGACGTCCTCGACCACGGCCCGGAACGACCCGTCCGGGCTCCGGATGCCCACGCGCACGGAGGCGTCGTCGCCATCCCCGGCCGACTCCATGTCCACGGCGAAGCGCACGAGGGCGGAGTCGCCCCGCATCTGGAGGGACGAGACCCGGGCGTCGGTGACGCGCACGCCGCTCCACGCCTCGAGGCGCACGGAACGCCAGATCCCCGACGTTGCGAAGCGCGGCCCCCAGTCCCAGCCGAAGTGGTAGGCCGCCTTTCTGCTGAACGCCCGGGTGCCGCGGGCGTCGGGCTCCTGGTGGGGGATGGGCCAGGGGTGGGCGGCGGCGCGCTCCGCGCCCTTCGCGGCAGGCGGCGCGAAGCGCACCTCCAGCCGGTTCGCTCCCGCGCGCAGCGCGCCACGGACATCCGCGCGCCACGTGCGGAACATGTTGTCGGCCTCGAGGATCCCCGTGCCGTTCAGCGTCACCGAGGCCCAGGTGTCCAGCCCCTCGAAGACCAGTTCAAGGCGCTCCTCCTCGAGGAGCGTAGGGTCGACGTCGAAGTCCAGGCCGTAGATCCACGCCTCGTCCTCGATCCACGCCAGCTCCGCCTCCCGGTCCCCGGTGAGCGGATCGGGAATGCGCCCTGCGGCGAGGAGGTCGGTGTGGACGGTGCCGGGCACGGTGGCGGGGATCCACAGGGTGTCGGTGCTTCCGCGCACCTGCCATCCGTCGCCGAGCTCCATCGCGTGCACGGAGGGGTCGGCCTGCCGGCCGCAGCCGGATAGGGCCAACACGAGGAGCGGGGCCGCCAGGAGATGCGGGGCCGCCTGGAGATGCGGGGCCGCCTGGAGATGTGGAAGCGCCGCGGCTGGGAGGCCACGCGCGTTCATCGCCGCGCCGCTGCCTCGGCCTCCGCGCGCGCCTGGACGATGATCCCAAGGTCCGAGTCCGACGGGGGACGCATCCACAGATGGCGGCCCCAGGTGGGATCCGGCTCCGGGCCCATCTCGAACGCCAACTCTCCTCCCGCGGCCACGTCGGCGTGGCGGATGTACGTGAGGGGCCAGGGGCGCCCGTTCAGGCGCACGGCGCGCACGTAGCGGTCCTCGGGCCTCTCCCGGAGCGCACGCACCACGAACGTCCCGGACTGCACCCGCAGGACCGCGGTGTCGAACCGGGGCACGCCCAGCACGTAGACGCCCGACGCGGGGTCGGCGGGGTAGAAGCCCAGCGCGCTGAACACGTACCACGCCGACATCTGTCCGCAGTCCTCGTTCCCGGCCAGCCCGTCGGGCGCCGCGCGGTACTGGGTGTCCAGGATCTGGCGGACCCGCTCGCCGGTGCGCTCGGGGTGCCCCGCCCACGAGTAGAGGTAGGCGATGTGGTGGCTGGGCTCGTTGCCATGGGCGTACTGGCCGATGAGCCCGGAGATGTCCGGTGACGCGTTCTCCCCGCGGACCACGGTATCCTGCTCGAAGAGCTGGTCCAGGCGGCGCACGAACGCCTCCTCGCCTCCCATGGCTCCCACCAGCGCGGCGGCGTCGTGGGGCACGAACCAGGAGTGCTGCCAGGCGTTCCCCTCGGTGTAGTCCGTGTTCTGGCGGTGGTCGGAGAGGAGGGGATCGAAGGGCTCCACCCAGCTCCCGTCGGCGCGGCGTCCCCGCATGAACCCCGTGCCGTGGTCGTAGACGTGCTGCCATGCCTGGGAGCGGCTCCTGAAGGCGGCGGCGGTGGACCGGGCCCCCACATGCTCCGCCAGCCGGGACACGGCGGCGTCGTCGTATGCGTACTCGAGCGTCTTCGTCACCGACTCCACGCCGAGCTCGGAGGGGATCCATCCGTGGGCGCGGTAGTCGTCCAGGTCCCTGAGCTCCGAGGACTGGCTGGCCACCACCGCGGCCAGCGCCTCGCGGGCCGGCACCCGGGTGAGCCCCTTGAGCACCGCGTCCACCACCACGGGCACGGCGTGGTTCCCGGTCATGGTGTTGGTCTCGTTGGCCACCAGCGACCAGACGGGGAGGAGGCCCGTCTCCCGGCGGAACGCGATCATGGACGCCACCAGGTCGTGGACGCGCTCGGGGTCGAGGAGCGTGTTCAGCGGGTGGGCCGCACGGAACGTGTCCCAGAGCGAGAAGATGGAGTGGTTCGTGAACCCCCGCGCTTCCCGGATGCGGCCGTCGGCGGCGCGGTAGCGCCCGTCCACGTCCTGGAACAGGATGGGGGCCAGGCGTGTCCGGTAGAGCGCCGTGTAGAAGATGGTCCGATCGTCGTCGGTTCCGCCGGACACGCTCACCTTGGACAGCTCCGACTCCCACGCGAAGCCCGCTCGGGCGCGCACGCCGTCGAAGTCCCATCCCGGCGCCTCCGCCTCCAGGTTCGAGAGCGCGCCCGACTCGTCGACGTACGAGAGCGCCACCTTCAGGAGGAGGGGCTCCCCTCCCAGGGGCTCGAAGGCCAGGTGGGCGCGCGTGAGCGGATCCTCTCCCGCCCAGGTGATCGCCAGCACCGGGCGCGACGTGGCCAGGGCGAAGTGCACACGCTGGTCCACCGCCCATCCCTTGCTGTAGCGGCGCCCGAGGAACAGGGTGTCCGCGATCTGGACCAGCTCCACCTGGGTGGGCTCGTCCCAGTTCTCGGCGAAGCCCAGGTCCACAACCAACCCGTGCTCGGCGTCGTCGGGATAGCGGATACGGTGGAGCCCCACGCTCGGCGTGGCGGTGAGCTCCACGGCGATCCCGCTCCGCTGCAGCCTCACCGCGTAGTAGCCCGGCGCCGCCTCCTCCTCGTCGTGGTCGAGGCGGTCGGCGTAGGGTCGCATCCCGTCGGGTCCCCGCTCCTGCGCCAGATCCACCGCACCCGCCACGGGCATGACGAGCACGTCCAGCATATCACCGATGCCGGTGCCGCTCAGATGGGTGTGGCTGAACCCGGTGAGCACGGAGTCGGACCAGTGGTACCCCGAGCTCCAGTCCCACCCCGAGCGCCCGTTGACCGGACCCACCTGCACCATGCCGAAGGGCACGGTGGCCCCGGGGTAGGTGTGGCCGTGCCCGCCCGTGCCGATGAACGGGTCCACCCACCGGCCGACGGTGACCTGGTGAAGGCGCCCCGGGTGGTCGGGTGGGGAGCAGGCGGCGGCGAGCGTCGCGGCGGCGAGGAGGGCGGCGGTGCGGAGGGTCATCTCGCCGCCGCGCTCCTACCGCTTCCCTGTCATGTACTCGTACGCCCTCTCCAGGGCCGCCAACGCGCGGGCGCTCATGGTCCGCTCCGTCTCGAGCATGGCCCCCACGTCGGGGCCCGAGGTGCGCCATCCCTCCAGCCTGCGCTCCGACTCGGCCACGATGGAGTCCTCCACGGGCATCATGACCTTCCAGATCCCGTCCCCATCCTCGTCCTGGAGCGCCCTGGTGTTGATGAAGAGCGGTCGCGCCTGCCTGCCGTCGGGGCCCGTGGCTCCGGGCGCCAGCTCCTGGTAAAGCTCCTTCCGGATGCGGTTGGCGGCGTCGGCGAGGGGGGCGGTCTCGGGGCCGTCGGCCTCTGCGGGCGTGACGCCCACGGGCCAGTACGGCACCAGGATCCCGGTGGAGGGCTGGCCCAGGATCGTCCACATGGTGCTGAGGCGCGAGTCCTCCCCGGCGCGGATCCCCTGGATCACCGCGAAGGACACCGATGAGGCCCGGTTGATGCTGGATCCGTGGGGGTAGTAGCCCGCCGGATGCCCGTCGAAGCTCCCCGTGATGGGGAGGGGGACCAGGTTCCCGTTCTCGTCCCCGAAGCTCCGCACCTGGAGCTTCACGATCTCCTTGAAGTCGATCCTGTCGGTGAGGAAGAACCCGCGCATGAGCGCGTCGGTCTGGAGGTAGCGGTCCATGCTGTAGGGCCGCTCGTGGATGTCCTTGCGCGTGCCGTTGATGGCGAAGTTGGTGCGCAGGATGTAGCCCTTCTCCGTCTCGGCGGCGTCGTAGCGCCAGTACCGGTTGGGCGCGGTCTCGAAGAAGGCGGCCGCCCCGGTGGCGTCGATGACCCCGTAGTTCGTCGCCGTCTGCCTTCCCGTCGCGTCGGTGGCCTTCAGCAGCGCCTCGAACTCCGCCACGGTGGCGCACTCCCCGAGCGCCCTGGCCATGAGCGTGCCGTTGCCCAGGCCGGCCTGCTCCGGCGTCCTGTCCGGGGACCCCGACTGCGCAGGCGCCAGGTCGGAGGAGACGGTGTTGATGATCGCGAACCCCTTCTCGTTCACGCCCATCCACGACGAAGCGGGCTGGCCGGCGGTGATCACGGACACGAAGGGGATCTTCCCGGAGGTGTTCCAGATGACCTCGTTGTCCGGAGCGTTGGCGTCCCGGGTCTTCCAGAGGAGCGGGCGGCCGTCGGTGGTGGCCTTTCCGCTGGCCACGCCGGCGGTGCACTCCTCGAAGGAGCTCTGGGCGAGGCCGGGTGCGGGAGCCGCGACGAGCGCGGCCAGGACCGCGGGCAGGAGGAGGGAAGCGGGGGCGGCGGCGAATATGCGCTTCATGGGTGTCTCCCATGGGGAGTGGCTTCCCGGGGACGCGCGAACGGCCTCCGAGCGGGAAGACGGTGCAGCGTGAGATTAGGAGGGGTTCTGGTGGCGTACAAGCGTGGCATCACCCGAGCACGACCTCGCTCCCGCCCGGCGTGGCGATGCGCGCGGCCATCCCGCCTCCGGCCATCCTGGCGTTGGCGCTCCTCGCCTTCGAGGACACCAGCACCGTGAGCACGGATCCCAGGATGCGGAAGATCCGCGCGAACTGGCGCTTCAGGCAGAGCCCGAGGCCCGGGGGCCTCCCGCGCTCGTCCACCACCCGGAGCCCGGTGAGGAGGCCGCCCGG